>JACNLK010000075.1 GCA_014381505.1 Candidatus Desulfatifera sulfidica
AATAAATGGTCGGGGCGATAGGATTCGAACCTACGACTTCCTGCTCCCAAGGCAGGCGCGCTACCAGGCTGCGCCACGCCCCGACTCAAATTCAAATATCAATATAAAAAAGCCCGATCATAAGACCGGGCTTGAAATCTCTGGCTCCCCGGGACGGACTCGAACCGCCGACAAGGTGATTAACAGTCACCCGCTCTACCAACTGAGCTACCGAGGATTGGTAAGCGCCATCTATAGCACATTCGGAGAAACTTCGTCAATACCTTTGCTCGGTTTTTTTACAAATGATTACCCGCCCCCTGACTGACCAGACCCTCACGGCAAAAAGGGTCAGCAAATCAACCCTGCCCTGACTCCCGATGAACAGCAAAGGGGCTCCAGCTCTGACAGGTGGGCATCACCTCGACACTGTTGATATTAACATGCTGCGGTCGGCAGACGGTCCAATAGACAATCTCAGCGATATCATCACCGGTCAGAGGGGTTACTCCCTGATAGACGTTACCAGCCTGATCCCGATCCCCATGAAAACGAACCAGTGAAAACTCTGTCTCGGCCATGCCCGGCTCAATATTGGTAACCCGGACACCCGTACCATGGAGATCAGCACGCAGATTACGTGAAAACTGCTGCACAAAGGCCTTGGTTGCCCCGTACGTATTGCCGCCGGGATAAGGCCAGGAGCCTGCCACCGAGCCCATGTTCACGACCTGGCCCCGGCCGCTGGCAACCATGGCCGGCAGGACTGCCCTGGTCAGATAAAGCAGACCCTTGATATTGGTATCGACCATGGTTTCCCAGTCTTCCATATCCGCGCTTTGGGCGTGATTCAACCCCAGGGCCAGACCGGCGTTGTTAAGCAGAACATCAATCCTGCTGTACTCCTCGGGCAGTCCATCAATCATCACCGCCACCTGCCCCTGATCCCGGACATCACAGACCGCAATATGCACTGCGCTATCAGCCAAAATCTCCCGCAACTCTTCCAGCCGCTCACGCCTGCGGCCACAAAGAATCAAACGCCAGTTATGAGCGGCAAACAGGCGCGCACAGGCCCAACCAAACCCAGCCGTAGCACCTGTAATCAGTATGGTCTTTTTATCAGCCATTTGTCTCTCCCCTTCTCAAGGTACCCTCAATCTTTCAATTTAAACTTCATATAACAAACAAAATTCCATCATCATTCAGCCACGATGGCAGCCCGAGGCTCCACCTCCTCCCGTTCCGGCCATGTACCAGTTCGCAGATAACTGAAAAAGCACCTGAAATCATTAAGTATCATCAACAGGCTCGGAATGAGAACAAGAGTCAGGCCCGTGGCAAAAATCACTCCACCAGCCACAGACAAGGCCATTGGGATCAAAAATCTGGCCTGCATATCAGTCTCCAGAATCAGAGGGGCCAATCCTCCCACCGTACTCATTGAAGTGAGAAAAATAGCTCTGAAACGCCGGCAACCACCATCAACAATAGCCTGACACAGCAGACTGCCACTCTCAAGATTTCTGTTCACCCGTTCAATCAGGACAATGGCACTGTTAATCACCACACCGGAAAGGGCAACCATACCGAAGATGGACATCATGGACAGATTGTAGCCCATGAGCAGATGGCCAAGAATGGCGCCGATAATTCCGAAAGGAATGGTAAACAGAATCACCACCGGCTGAACATATGAACGGAAAATCGTGGCGATGATCACAAAGATGCCGACAAGGGCAATGGGGAAACCGACCTTGAGCGAAGCAAACGACTCACGGGTGTTTTTCTTGGAACCCTGCATGGAGACCTGCAAGCCGGGGTACTGTCGTTTGAGCTCGGGGAAGTCATGGCTCGCAAGTTCTGCAAAGATCTCCGAAGAATTGGCCAGACGTGAGTTCACCTCACCGGTAACGACGATTCGACGCAGACCGTCGGTCCGGGTAATCGTCGAATACCCCGGAGTCAGAATGATCTCGGCCACCGATCCCAGGGGTATCTCGTGGCCAGAAGCGGTACGGATGCGAATTGTTTCCAGATCTGAAATGCGTTGCCGCTCTCCAGCCGGATAGCGAACCTTGACCCGAATATCATCGCTGCCCCGCTGCAATCGAAAGGCCTCGCGACCAAAGAAACCGCTCTGAACCTGGGTTGCCAGATCCTGCACATTCAGGCCCAGGGCCCGCGCTTCCGGTTTGAGGCGCAGCTGCAATTCATTCTTCCCCCGGTCGTAATCGGATCGGATCTGATTGACGCCCCGGAAACGACTCAGCCGTTCCTGCAGATCCTCTGCTGCGGCAGCAAGAAGTGCCATATCCCGACCCTGAAACCACACCTCAATCTCAGCTCCGGCCGGACCCGCCGCCATCCCCTCAAAGCTCAGGGACTTGACCCCGGGCAGAGTTCCAACTTCCTTTTCCCAGGCAATGAGTAGATCATTGGAATGAATGCCCCGTTCCTCAGAATCAAGTAAAATCACCTGGACAGACCCCATATGAGGACCGGTTGCCCCCATGCTTCCGGACAAACTCTGTCCCACCAAAACCAATTTACGGCGGATCAGGGACTCACCCGAAATGGTCGTGGTCCGCTCACCAATTCTGACAAAGGCAGCCTCAATCTCCTTCAGGGCAGTAATAGTCATGCTCGACGGCGTTCCCTCGGGAAATTCCACAGTGGAGGTCACCACAAAACCATCAAGCTTGGGAAAGACCTGAAACTTGACCAAACCACCTGTGACAAGTCCCAGGCTCAGGAGAAGTACGGCCAGAGCCACTGCCAGCGAAACATAACGCCAGTTCAAAACCCAGGAGACAAAGGCCCGATAACGGTATTCAACAAAATTTTCAAAGCCACGAGCCAGCGCCAGACGCATCCGTCCAGGCCAACCCAGAATTCCTGGCAGGATACGAGGCTGAGTCAGATCCGGTAAATGACTGAGGTGGGCTGGGAGGAGAAATAAGCTTTCGACCAGGGAAATCAACAGACAGGAAATAACCACAAGGGGCAGGATGGAAACAAACTTGCCCATGGTCCCGCCCACATACGACAGAGGAATAAAGGCGACCATGGTGGTCGTCACCGCTGCCAGAATGGGCATGGCCACTTCGCTTACCCCTTCGATCGCCGCCTGAATTGGTGTATCTCCCGACTTGCGGTGCACATAAATGGCCTCACCAACAACAATGGCATCATCAACAACAATACCCAGGACCATGATCAGACCAAAGAGTGAGATCATGTTGATGGTCACCCCTATGCTCCAGAGGATGAACATGGCCCCGCAGATGGAAATGGGAATCCCCATCCCTGCCCAAAAAGAGAGGCGCGGATCAAGAAAAAGCCAGAGAATGAAAAAAACCAGACCCAGACCAATCAGGCCATTCCAGGTCAGAAGATCAATTCGGGCCTGCAGGGATTCGGTGGTGTCGTAAAAAATCTCGATGGCCACACCGGGAGGCAACATCTGCTGCTTTGTCTCGACGTAGGTGCGAACCGCGTGGGCAACATCCAGGGCATCCTCATCTGTGGTTTTATACACCATGACAAACATGGCTCGCTCATCATCAATCTCGGCTAGAATCGGATCTTCGTTAAAGCCGTCATCAATGTGAGCCAGGCGGTCCAGGGTGATCAACTCTCCACCTGGCCGGGCCATAATCACAATCTGAGCCAGTTCCTCACCCGTGTATTTACGACCAACGGTGCGAATCCGAATTTCCTCTCCCGTGGTCCGCAGGGTACCTCCGGCCAGATTAAGGCTCGACTGCCGCACAGCCGTGGCCACCTGATCAAAGGTCAGGTTGTACTGGCGCAGCCGTTCTTCAGAGAGCTCGATGGCAATCTCATAATCGCGCCCACCAAAGGTATCCACCTGCGAAACCTCTTCCAGGAGCTTGACCTCGTCCCGGATCTGTTCGGCCCACTCCTTGATCTGTCTCTCGGCCAAATCACCAGACAAAGCCAGGAGCATAACCGACTCCTTGCGCACCACCTCGGTAATGACCGGGTTTTCGGCTGACACCGGAAAGGTGGAAATGGCATTGATCCGCGACTTGACCTGATCCAGAACCCGAGGCAGCTCGTAGCCCTTTTTGACCTCCACGGTCACCGAGGCCCTGTTCTCCATGGACTGAGTGGTATATTGCTCCACCCCTTCCACCGTCTCCAGCGCCTCTTCAATCTTCTGACTGACTCCCTCTTCCACTTCTTCGGGATCAGCTCCGGGATATTCGACAGTGATGGAAATCAAGTCAAAAGAAAACTCGGGAAAGCTCTCCCGGATCATGGACACCGACGCCAAACCGCCTGCAAAAAAAATCAGCAGCAGGAGGATATTGGCAAAGACCGTATTTCGGGCAAAGACACCGAGGAGGTGCTTCATGGCTGCAGCCCGTTCCGCTGCTCAGAGCCTGGAGCCATGATCTGCAAAAGACTGTTTTCCAGAGGTTCTATGAGTCGGGTAACGATCACCTGATCCCCGGCTTGCAATCCTTGGTCAACATACGCCAGGTCGCCCTCGGCTCGAGCCACCTTGACCGGCACCGTGAGCAAGCGGCCATCACGGGCCAGATAGACCGTGTTTTCAAAACTCACTGCCCATCGGGGCAGAGCCACGACCTGACTCATGGTCTTACCGGGAATCTCGACCGCGCAAAACATCCCGGCCACCAGAGGCTGAGCCAGCCCGGTACCAGATTGCAACCGGATAACCACATCCACAGTCCGCGTATCAGGATTAAAACGGCTTATTCGATCCAACTCCCCAACAACGCTCCTTTCAGGCTCCTCAACCCAACTGACCTGACAGGGGATCTGGCTCACCGGACCAAACCAGGCAGCGCCAGGGGATGCTTGCCCGTCAAAGCGAAGCCAATGACTGACGTCGCGACTGTCGAGGCTGACCTCAAGCTCCAGAAATGAATCATCAGCCAATCCCAATACAATACGGCCCGGGCTGACATACTGACCCTGTTCGATGGTTTTTGCCGTAATGCGTGCGGTAAACGGGGCTTCAACACGGCAACGGGCCAGATTGATTTCAGCCCGAACCATGGCCTGACGCACCTGGGCCAAGCGATCAGCCACAGCATTGGCTGCCTGTTCAGCCCTGTCCACTGCCGACTGACTGCCAACCCGTTGAGTTTTCAACAAGCCGGCCAAGCGTGTAAATTCACTGGTTGCCAGGGCCGCATCCCGCTCAAGGATCTTCAGCCGCTCACGACTACTCTCATACTCGCTCAGGTAATCACGATCATCGATAACAAAAAGAACCTCGCCCTGTTCAATGATCTCGCCCACCTGCAGACGCGGATGCACGGCAATAACCGTACCCGCCACTTCCGCTGCCACATCCACGGTACGTAGAGAACGTAATTCTCCATAGCCCTGAATCAGCACCTGTGCATCGACAAATGTTACATCCTGCACCTCAACCTTGAGTGCATGTTCCCGCTGTTGAACCTGAGCCGGTGGTTTTTTCATGCCCTTCAAGATACGGAAACCACCCAGTCCTAATCCTACAATAAGGACACAGAAAATAATCCGTATCAACACCAACCGCGTACGATTCCCTGGAATTTCCACCCTGTTCCTGTCTGTCACCCTGCCCCCAATAGCACCCTAAAACCAGGCTACCTTGAAAAATTATCTTTTCACCCAACCTCTGCGCCTGTAACAAGATGGACATCCCGCTGGGGAAAGGGAATCGAGATCCCCTGCTCGCCAAAGACCCGGTAGACCTCTTTCAGCAGTTGATGCGTTTCCAGCCCCTTGACCCGCGGATCATCGACCCAGCAGAGCAGTTCAAAATCAACGGACGAATCACCAAACAGGCGCATCCGCACCCGAGGGGCAGGATCCAGAGCCACATTATCGTTGGCCCCGGCTACCGCCAGTAAAATTTTCTCCACCTGATCAAGATCACTGCCGTAGGCCACACCCACCGGCACCCGAATGCGAAAGGCCGGAACCGGCGCGCTTTCATTAATTATTTTGGAGTTGGCCAGAATGGCGTTGGGAATAGTAATCAGGACATCATCGCGTGTCTTAATTCGTGTCGAGCGAATGCCCACCTCCACGACTTCACCACGCTCACCACTGTCTATAATGATATAATCACCAACCTTGAAGGTGTTATCCATAAAGATGCTGATTCCGCCAAAAAAATTAGCCAATGTATCTTTGGCTGCCAGAGCCACTGCAATTCCAGCGATTCCAGCCGAGGCAAAAAGCGGTGTCAGATCAACCTGCCAGATGGACAGCAACCAGAGAAGACCGGCAATGACCACCAGAAACCGAACAACATTTTTCAAGAGCAGGAACAGATCATTACCGATCTTGCCCCGTCCCAGAATTCGGACCAGATTCTGCTCAGCCATCCGGTTCACAATGCGAATGATCGTACTCAACCAGAGCAGGAGCATCAGGCTCTTGGCCAGAGCCGGCAGCACTGTCTGCCAGGGCGGGGGCAAAACCTGCATAACCAGAGCATGCTGAACACCAAGAAGAACGATGGTCCAACAGATGGGACTGTGGAGAAAGCTGATCAGTACATCATCAAAACTGATCCGCGTTCGGGCCACAAATCGTTTAAGAATTCTGGTGATAAAAAGATCGACCAGTTTGGCCAGCACGGCGTACACGACAACCACCAGAATCTGGTTAAAGAGCAGGCTGTCCTGCAATACGGGAAAACGTTCCAAAAGGATGGTCAGCTGGTCCATGATTATGCTTTTCCTTTATTTTTCCCCCACAAGGGATCTTGACCGAAACGGTCCATCCACCAGTCCTCAGGTTCCAGATTATCGCCACTCTCCGGGATAAGGGGAATTCGATACTGATTGCAATACCGCATGAGCAGCTCATACAACTGAGTTACACGGAGCATCTCCTCAATCTCGCCCGCCTCACCGCTCACATCAGGATGATGCTGCTTACACAGACGATGATAGGCACGTTTAATTTCGCCCAAAGTTGCCCGCTCAGCCAAACCGAATAACTCTCTGGCCTCGGCAATGGCCTGCCACTCCTCGCTGGTCATGCCTGACTCTCTTTTTTACGCCAGCTTTTTTCCTCACCACGCAGCAGCCTGACAATATTCGCCCGATGCTGAAACCAGATAAGAGCCACCACTGCCAGAGCCAGCAACAGCATCGCAGGAGAAGGTTCAGCCACTAAGCAGATCCACAAAGGGATCAGGCCGGAGGCCAGCAGAGATCCAACCGAGACAAAGCCGCTCAGCCCAACTGACGCGGCAAAGATAAACAGACTGATCAACACGGCCAGGGGTGCAAAAAACAAAAAGACCCCCACGGCTGTGGCCACGCCTTTCCCTCCCTGAAAACGCAGATAAACGGGAAACATATGACCCACAACAGCTGCCAGGCCGCAAAGGGCCACAAAAAACTCGCGACTGGAGCTCTCCGGCAGCCACAGAAAAGCTGCCAGAACGGGAAGGTAGCCCTTCAACACATCACACCCCAGAGTCAACAGCCCCAAACGACGGCCAAGGAGTCGGTTCACATTGGTGGCTCCAATATTACCACTGCCGCTGTTACGGACATCTACACCGACCGCACGACCGAGCAGCAAACCAAAAGGAACACCACCCAAAAGATAGGCCACCAGACAAAACAAGATATTGATCATTCTTTAACAGCGACCGAAGAGCGGTTGCCTCCTTATTATACGAGTAAAATTGCCCACAAACATAAATAATCCTACCTCAAATTCCAGGGAAAGACAATAATGATGGCAGTCCCCAATGTGCATCTCCAAAGGGCCATTAAACCGCCCTCTTGTCCTTTTTTCAACAATGCATAACGTATTGGTCTGTGGTAAACTCTATCACTCTTCGGCTTAAACAGTCCGACAAAGATCGGCAACCCATTGATTCAACCCCGGCAACATCATGACTATCCGTAAAATACTGGCCTACCCGGACCCCGTTCTCCGCGTGCCAGCAGTGCCTGTTACCAAATTCAATGAAGATCTCAGCCAGCTCGTCGTCGACATGGCCGAGACCATGTACGATGCCCCGGGGATCGGCCTGGCTGCCCCCCAGATTGGCGAGTCCATACAACTCATTCTGGTCGATGTCTCCAGGGAAGAGGATGAACAGAAATTCATGGTCATGATCAACCCAGAGATCATTGAACACGAAGGGAAGCAAGATGACGAAGAGGGTTGCCTCAGTGTTCTCGAGCTCACCGCCATGGTCCAGCGTTACCAGAAAGTCACGGTTCGCTATCAGGATATCGCCGGTAAAGAACAAGAGCTCAACGCTGAAGACCGATTCGCCGTTGTCCTCCAGCACGAGATTGACCACTTAAACGGCGTTCTCTTCATTGACCACCTCAGTTCCCTGAAACGCTCCCTCTACAAGAAAAAGGTCAAGAAGATGCTGGCCGCCGACCAAAGAGGTTAAGGATGAGCCATGACGGCCCGTTTCGCATCATCTTTATGGGCACTCCGGACTTTGCCGTCCCTGCCCTCCAAGCCCTGATCGATGGACCAGACGAGATTGTTGCTGTGGTCAGCCAGCCAGACCGCCCCAAAGGACGTGGTAAAAAACTGCAGCCAACCCCAATCAAGATCACAGCCGAGACTGCTGGAATCCCGGTTCTGCAGCCAAACAAAATTCGCACACCCGAGTTCCTGGCCGAACTCCGGGCCTTTCAGCCCGACCTGATCGTGGTTGCCGCTTACGGCCGCATCCTGCCCAAATCCATCCTTGAACTGCCCCCTTTGGGCTGCATCAACATCCACGGATCACTTCTGCCCAGCCATCGAGGCGCAGCGCCAATCCAGTGGGCAGTCATCCGCGGCGACGCCAACGCCGGCGTAACCATCATGCAGATGGACGAAGGAATGGACACCGGCGACATGTTGCTCCAAGTCGCTATTCCTGTGAGCCCGGACGAGACGGCAGGTGGCCTCTTCGCCAAACTTTCTGAACTGGGTGGCAAGGCCCTGCTCACCGCCCTGGATCGCTTACGTTCAGACGATCTGCCACCCATTGCCCAGGATCACAGCCTGGCCAGCGAGGCCCCGCCCCTGAACAAGGAAGACGGTTGTATCAACTGGAACAAGCCGGCCAAAGAACTGCACTGTCTGATTCGTGGCCTTGACCCCTGGCCCACGGCCTACACCTTCCTGGACAACAAACGCTTCCGCCTCTTTGCCCCCCAGATAGTCCACCACGACAGTGACAACCTGCCCGGAACCTTGCTTGCCGCAGACCGCCAGGGACTCCTCATAGCCTGCGGACGCGACGCCCTCCTCATTCGCGAACTCCAGCCGGAAGGAAAGAGACGCATGACAGCCCAGGCCTTCCTCTGCGGCCAGCCTCTGCAACCCGGCGTCTGCTTCGACGGCCAGTAATGACAAGCCCCCCCTCTCTTACTGCCTATCTCGACTGCTTTTCAGGAATCAGTGGTGATATGTTCCTGGCAGCTCTTCTGCATACAGGTCTGGACGAAGAACTTCTGCGCAACGACTTGAGCCGTCTTGGACTGAAAGGTTTTGAGTTCAATGTTGAACGAGGCAACGATCAGGGGATTGACTGCTGTCGAGTCAAAATCAAGAGCACAGATCAACAGCCTCTGCGTCATTTACCTGAGATTTTGGCGATTCTTGACAAGAGCAGCCTTGAACCGACGATCCGTGATCAAGCCACGGCCGTATTTCGCCGCCTGGCCGAGGCCGAAGCAAAGGTCCATGGCATTGCAGTCGACCAGGTCCACTTCCATGAAATTGGCGCCGTGGATACCATTCTCGATGTGGTTGGAGTCATCAGTGGTTTGCACCACCTGGGTGTCAGGCGCGTAATCGGCTCGCCTCTTCCCTGGACCCGAGGATTTGTCGATTGCTCCCATGGTCGCCTGCCTCTGCCGGCACCTGCCGTCTGCGAACTCCTGCGCGACATTCCGGTTCGCGGAGTAGAGGCTGAACAGGAACTGGTCACCCCCACCGGTGCGGCACTCATCTCCACCCTGGCGCAAGAGTTTGGATCGCTGCCGCCCATGCGCGTCCAGGCAGTGGGCTACGGCGGAGGGACTGCAAAACTGAGCAACCGCCAACCCAATCTGCTCCGTCTGATCATCGGCAGGGAAAAGACCGCATCTGAGTCTCAAGCAGTGGAAATAATCGAGACCCAGCTCGACGACTGGAACAGCGAAGGCTTCCCTTATCTCTGCGAAATCCTTTTTGCAGAGGGGGCATTAGATGTCAGCCTCACCCCCTTGCTCATGAAAAAAGGTCGCCCCGGTCAGCTCTTGCGGGTCATCAGTGATCCGGCCCGAGCCCATGTTCTCAAAAACGTCATTCTGAACGAAACCACGGCCATCGGCTTACGATTTCATCGCCAACAGCGGCTCACCCTGGAACGAAGAACCGTTGCAGTGAAAACCCCCTGGGGAACCATCCAGGCGAAGGAAGTTAACACCCCGCACGGATGGGTCATCTATCCTGAATATGACGCCTGCCGAAAACTGGCACAAAAATACAAGCTGACTTTACAGGAAATCTACCGAGTCGTGAGTTGCTCAGGAGCAGAGAGAGAGAATGGATAAACTGATCATGTTCCTGGCCACTGGTGGCTACTCGGGAATGCTGCCAAAATGCCCGGGTACCTGGGGAAGCATCGCCGCCCTCATCCCCTGGTTTTTCATGCGCAACCTGCCTCTGAACACCTATCTGCTGATGATGAGCGGCGTTTTTGTTGTTGGGGTTGCGGTGGCCGGATCAGCCGAAAAGATTCTGGATCGACCCGATGCCGGGCCCATTGTTATTGACGAGTTCCTTGGGGTATTCATTGCCCTGACCCTGGTCCCAAATCACCCTGTGGCCTGGCTTCTGGGTCTGGCCCTGTTCCGCTTTTTCGATATCCTCAAGCCTTTCCCTGTTTCCTGGTTTGACCAACGAATTCACGGCGGAATCGGAATCATGATGGATGATGTCATTGCTGGACTTTATGCCCTGGCTGCCCTGCAATTAATCTGGCGACTGATAGGCGGCCTATTTACTGCTTAACTGATCAACTCAACAGAAGAAAACACCCGGACACAACCTGCCCTCAAAACAAGTTCCATACCTAAAAAGAGAGAATATCAGCCTGCATACTCTCCAAGACCCGAACCGGATCATCGGAGCGGGTGATGGGCCTGCCAACCACCACGTGATTGGCACCACCACCTATGGCCATTCCGGCGGTAACGATCCGTTTCTGGTCATCTGAATCGTCACTGACATTGGCGCCTGGACGGATACCGGGGGTGACGATCAGAAGCTTGTCACCCAGCTCATCACGCAGAACCGGAGCCTCAAGACCGGATGAAACAACACCATCACAACCCAGTTCCAGAGCCCGGCGGGCACGAAAAGCAACCAGATCGGCCACACTCCGGGTCATTCCCATAGCCCGCAAATCCTCCTCACCAAAGCTCGTCA
>JACNLK010000084.1 GCA_014381505.1 Candidatus Desulfatifera sulfidica
CGACGGGGGTCTGAACCGGCCGTTAAGGTTTTCCGGGTCCTTACATACCGGTGGTATCGTTAGGGGAAATAAGGCTTTTTCGGCAAAGTCCCCTAAGGGTATGCCCGGTCCTTCCAAACGGCAAGCAATCAGTTCCTCAATGGTGCTGTAGGGGAAATGCTCGCCCATATCAAGACGATCGGCCAGGAGTTTAAAGATCTCCCAGGCGGGTTTGGTGTCAAACTTCGGTTCCACAGCTTTGCGCCGTACGGCCAGCCTCGGTTTCGGTCCCTTCTGCAGACAGATGGGATTGTCACGCTCCAGATAGGTGGACTCGGGCAGGATCACATCGGCGTACCAGGCAAACTCGCCGTAATGGGTGTCGATGGCCACCAGCAGGTCACAGTTATCAAAGGCCTCCTTCTGCGCCTGGGGATCAGGCATGGAAGTGAAGGGATCGGTACGCATGGATATCCAGGCCTTGACCGGGTAGGGATCGCCCGTCTTCATGGCATCAAAGAAGAGATGTGCCAGGCCCGGGCCCTTGTCAAAATGATTATACTTCCAACCCACGCCATCGGCCCGTTTGATATCCGGCTTGGGACAGTCGAGATTACGAATGCCTTTGGCCCCGCAGTCTCCGGCTCCCTTGGGGATGATCAGCCCGCCCTTCTGCTCGATATTCCCCATGAGGATATTGAGGGTATGCAGAGCGCGACTGGCATAAAATGAGTCTTTGTAGCGGGAAAGATTCCAGCCCGGATGAAAGATGACTCTGGGCATGCCCTCAGCCACCTCATCAATGAACTGAACAATCCCCTTCTCCTTGATTCCACATTCCTTGGCCGCCCAGGCCGCGGTGTAAGGCTCGATAAACTCGCACAATTCCTCAAAGCCGCTCACATAGCGGTCAATAAAGGTCTTGTCATAGATGCCACGCTTGATGATCTCGTGGATAAACCCCAGGGCCAGGGCATAATCGGTGCCGGGCCGGACCTGGAAAAAACGTGTGGCCTTGAGTCCGGTCATGGACTGACGAACATCCACATAGGTCAGCTTGCCTCCCTTATCCAGCATGTCCAGGGTCTGAAGATTCTCGGCAATGCGCAATGATGCAAACATATTACGACCAAAGAGAACCAGATGGTCGGCATTGGCAATATCATAGACAAAACCCTTGCGCCCCACTCCGTTAATGGACAGACTGGCATGATGGGTGTTCCGACCGCAGGTATTATCATGGTTGGTGTAGTTCGGCGAACCAAAGGCATGAATGAAGGTCTTATACATCCCCTGCCATGGGCCTCCACGCGACGTCAGGACCGCAGACTCCGGCCCATGCTCGGCCTTGATTGTTTTGAGTTTATCAGCCACATAATCCAGGGCCTCATCCCAACTGGCCTCTCTCCAGCGTCCGGCCCCGCGACCGCCCGCGCGGATCAGAGGCTGTTGCGGACGCTCCGTGTCCTTGAGCAGAGCCGTTCCCGCCGAGCCCTTACCGCACAGGGCCCCTTTGAGCAGATGCGGATTCCCTTCAATCCATGTCACCTCGTTGTCCTCGACCTCAACTCGGATGGGACAGCGCACGGTGCACATGCCGCACATGCTGAAGACTGTCTTTTTCATTCGCTTTCCTCCCGGATTATCAAATAGTTCACTTTACCCACACCCCTTTGAATCTCGGTAAGCTGCAGCCCAGGACAGTTTATTCCGCCCAGGGCTGCAGCAATCGGGAACGTTGATTCAGCTGATCTCTCGGTCTAGCGCAGGAACCAGAGCAGACCGGTGTAATTCAGACAGGTCAGGATCAAGGCACCTGCCAACAGCCGCTTGAGAAGAATCTCAGGCAGATTTTTCTGAATTTTCGGACCAACAACACCACCACACATGGCGCCGGCGGCAATAAGCGCTGCCATGATCCAATCCGGCTGGTAACCGAGCAAGGCGTATTTGGAGATCGCGCCAATTGAAGTGGCAAAGGTTCCGGCCAGGGCAATGGGTACCGCCAGATACATGGGATACCCCACCAAAGTGGTCATGAAGGGCATGAACATGAAGCCACCACCCACACCAAAGGCGGAGGCGATAATACCCATGAGCACACCACCGACCAGCATCATCAAAGGACGGGCAACAAAGGTCTCACCCCAGAAGCGCATGTCAAACTTGATAAAATTAAATTTATCAAACTCAACCTTACCCATTTCCATGGCCTTGCCTGACGATTTGGCCTCTTTGACCGCGGCGTTAAACTTCTGGACAATGGCCTTCATGGCCTTTTTCTTCTCGATGGAAGAGGCCAGGGATTCAATCCACAGCTTCACACCAATGATGAAACAGATGACACCGAGATAGAACTTAAAGGCCGCCAGATTCAAATACTTAGCTGACAGAGGAGGACCAATAAAAAAGGCGCCAAGGACAATACCAATGGCAAAGAAGAGGGCCACGGGATAGGCAAAACGTTTCTCTTTAAAATAGTTGGCCAACCCGGTAATAGGTGAGCACATGGTGAGAAAGAGGTTGGTGGGCTTGATGGTGTTACCGGCGTTGATTCCGATGGGACCCTTGGTTCCGATGACTGTAATCTGGAAGGCGGCTGTGAACAAGCCGCCGGCCGCGCCCATGATAACAAAAAGAACACCGATAACAAAGGCACCGCCAAAGACGATGATCGGATTCATATAGACATTGGCGGTCTTGAAGAAGAAGGTGGAGGCCTCGATGGTCACGGTATCAATCTTCTTGCCGTTCACATAAACCCCGAGAACCGTACCCGGAGCCAAGTGCTTGTAAGGGGACATGGATACAGAGAACTGACCGGTGGCCTTGTCCAGTTTCACAGCGACACTCTCATTCCAGGCCTCGGCCTGCTGACCGTAATCGGTCATGATCATCCGGGCGTTGCCGCCGCCTTGGGGTTTTTCCTTGGAAACGGTATTGATACCGAACTTATTCTCATGGGTAAAGGCCAGAAACTTCCACTGATTTTCAGAATTAACCGGACCGAGCAGTCCCTGCACCGTGGAATCAATATCGCCCCATTTTTTGATCTTGTTGACCTGAACCTTATACTTGAACGGCTGGAAGGCAAAAAGACCCTTGGTCTGTCCCTTCCAGACTTCCTGGGAGATGGCCAGACTGTCCGGATTCGACGTCAACACATAATAAGTGGCCGGAATCTTTGTGTCACCAAAGGCATTCTTGCCGTCCTTCCCCTGGGTCAGGCGCTTCTTTTCTTTGGGTCCGGGCGCATCCACTGCGGAAAACATTTTATCCGTACTGACAACCACATACAGGTCCTGTCCCGGGTCAATGGCCCCGTCAATCGAGATAGTCCCTCCCGCCTTGATCGATTGAACAGCCACCTTGGCATCCACGGCCCAGGCCCCCGAACTCACAAGCATGATGCTCGCAAGAACAATACCGAACAACAAGGTAATTCTTTTCATGTAATCCTCCCTTGAGTTGGTTGTACAAACCGGTTTTTTATACTTCTCACCGGTCACTGATCAAAAATAGATCTCTTCTCCCCGGTTTCGAGCCAGGAACTCTCATTGAATTTACGCTAACAAAATGCAGCCATAGGCTTGTTCCTCCTCTGTTCTCCTCAACTGAGACAACCGCCCATTGCGAAGCGGTTGATGGTCTTCTGCCATCCTTTATTTCAGATCGACAATTTTCGTATCGCCGACATAGTCCCGACTTTCAAAACCTGTCATCCTGGTCATCTTGGCGGTCAAGTCGCCGATGGTCCTCAGATTACGGACAATGGTCGCCACCTCATTGCGTGCATCACTCCCTTCAATATCATCTTCAAGGAGTTGGGCCGTACCAAGCGCAGCAAACAGGGGGGTATTAATCTCATGGGCCACGGTTCCGGCCAATTCAACAACTCCCTGAAGCTTGACCCGTTCCAGCTGCTCTTCCTCAAAACGACGTTTGGCCGTAACATCACGTATAATCTCAATCACATACTCAACAAGACCCTCCCTGTCATGCATGGGAGATGCGGTACGTTCTATCCAATGTACGCCATCTTCTTTCATAATCTGATGGGTATAGGTTGAGGGCTCGCCATCAGAGAGAACTCGATTCACGGGACATTGATCCACCTGACAGTCATCATGGTTCCACAGTTCGTGATAATTCATACCCAGGACCTCGGCCTCACTCCGACCAACAGCCTCAAGAAGGGCGTGGTTGGCCAGGACCAGACGCATATCACGATCAACCACCAGAAGCTGAGGACGGATGCAGTTCAGGATATTGGCAACAAAACGTTCGCTCTCTTCAAGCTGATTGAAAAGCAGGGTAATCTTGCGGTAGGTGCGGGCATTCTGAATAGCAGTTCCCCCAATCTCCGCAACTGTCTCGGCAAATTTGATCTCCGTGCTGGTGAAGCTGTGGTGCACATCCATCAGAACTCGAATCACTCCAATCACCTCGCCGCCAACCTTGAGCGGAACCGACAGCAACGAACAAATCCCTTCTGCGGCCATTTCTGCACCAAAATCAATGCGATCATCATGAGCCACATCGTAGACTGAAACCATTTCCCCACGCAGAGCTCGACTGATATTTTTTTCCCCTTCAATCCGGCCCCGATCAAGATAGCCCTGAGACAGACCATGAGCTGCCACCAACTCCAAATGATTCTTCTGTGATTTAAGCAAACGAATGGTACACCCCTTGGCACCCATGCAACTTGGAAGTTTTTCAACCATACTGTTCAGAGTCAGGTCCAAGTCCAGCGTCGAATTCACCAGAGCCGAGATTTCCTGAACCTCACGCATAAAATCGACCTGACTCTCCATGTCCTTGAACATCCGACCGTTGGAAATGGCAATCCCAACCTGCTCGGCCAGGGCCATGGAAAAGGAGACCTCTTCCTCACTGAACACCCGCTCACTTCGCGTCAAAAGACGGAGGATACCAATCAGGGCATCTTGAAACAAAATGGGGAGAGTGAGTACGCTGCGGATTCCTTCGCGAGCGGCCAGATCCCGCTCACTCAGTTCCTGCCCCTGACCGATACCGCTTCGTGCTACAGGCTGGCCGGAACGGATCATCTCCATGGTCTCCTCGGTGTCAATCATACTCCGGGACAAATACTCAAGAGAGAGACCATGGGCCGCGCCTAAAACAAAATTGTTGGTGGAACCGTCCAGCAGACGGATGGTTGCGGCATCAATATCAAGGAGCTCAGGCAGTTCACGAACCACAACATCCATAACCTGCTGATGATCAAGGACCATGCTGATCAGTCGGGTGACCTTCTGATAGACCTGCAGATATTGCCGTTCTTTCACAGAATTTCCTTATCGCTGGTTCATTGACGACTCATGACAGTCAAACAACATCCCATCACCATTTCACTTCTCATCCCTGCCAGCCCGAGCCAGGATTTTTTCCACCTTATCTTCCAGTTCATCACGATCAATGGGTTTGACACAGTACTCATTGGCGCCGAGACTTATGGCCTCACGGGCCGTCTCAATGGTTGGATAGCCGGTGAGCATGAGCGCCTGCATCTCAGGCTGCAGCTCCTTCAGCAAAGCCAACACCTCAAGACCACTCATTTTTTTTAACTTAATATCAAGGATAGCCAGATCCACATGATTCTTTCGGGCATGGGCCACCGCGTCATCTTCTTCAGTGAAAGTATGTACTGCATGTCCTTTCTTACGAAGAATTTTACCGATCAGGATCGTGGCATCCTGCACATCATCCAAAGCCAATATTTCAGCCATAACACCTCTCCGCACATGTTTCTGAATCAACAATTATCATGTCAATCTTTGATCACGTCTGAGTTTTCCTCTGCATGAATCGGCAGATACACATGAAAAGCTGTTCCCGGTGACTGTTCGTCAATCAGATCTTTCATTGCCGGACTCACAACTTCAATCCGTCCACCATGCTCCTGAATAATCCCATACGAAACTGAAAGCCCCAACCCAGTGCCTTTACCCACCGATTTAGTGGTAAAAAAAGGATCAAAAATTTGGGCTCTGATCTTTTCAGGAATGCCATGCCCGGTATCGCGAACCATTACGGCCACTTCATTTGAAGCTGGCAGAGTTCGAGTTTCCAGATAGAGATCACCACCACCCGATTCTTCCATGGCATGATGGGCGTTATTGATGAAGTTGACCAGAACCTGGCGCAGTTTTTCGGCATCACCTATGACCAGCGGCAGATCCGGTTCAAGATCCCTGTGAACCGTGATGTGATTCATATTCAGGGTATGCTCGGTCACAGCCATCACATCCCCAATCACCTCATTGAGTGAAAGCTGCTCGCGAGCACTTTCAGACTGGCGGGAGAACTTGAGGAGATCAGCCACGATCTTACGACAGGCCTTGGTCTGACGTTCGATGACTTCCAAATTCTGGCGCTCTTCAGTATCAGAATCAAAATCATCCATCATCAACTGGGCATATCCCAAGATCACTCCCAAGGGCGTATTAATTTCGTGGGCCACACCGGCAGCCATCTGCCCGACTGATGCCATTTTTTCACTACCAGCCAATTGGCCCATCATCAGTTTGACCCGCGTCAGGTCTTTGGCAATTCCCTCACAACCAGTAAATTTACCACTTTCGTCAAAGACACCATTGGCCGAAACATGAACATACAGAACAGATCCATCTGCCTTGACAAATTCAACTTCCTGGTCACGAATAAAACCATCTTTCAACATGGAGTCAAAATAGTGGTCCAGTTCCTCCTCATGAAGAAAAAGATCAACCAGCCCCAAAGGAGGAGGATCATCAACTGGATAGCCGAGCATCTCCAGGCCAGATCTGTTCATATTGACCAGGCGATTCTCGGCATTACAAAAATAGACCATGTCCATGGAATTCGTAAAAAAATGACGAAACTTCTTTTCCGAGTCCGACAATTCGGCCGTTCGGGCCTCGACTCGCTCTTCAAGATGAAGATTCATCTTGCGGAGTTGATCTGCTGCCTCATTGAGTTGTGCATTGGCATCTTTGAGGCTCAGGGCTTTAGCACGAATGGCCTGATACCCTTCAACGCCCTTATGGTAAAAAACAATAACCGCAGAAAGAGAGATCATGAGCAAGGTATTAAGACCACCAGAAAAGGGGGCCAGGCCGTGCCACACATCCCCATGGCCACCAATGAGGAGCACCTGTTTCACCAAATGCCCCATGGCACGGGAGATGGCAAAAACGGTCAGGGTGACACAAAAATAAAACAGGAATCCCCAAAGAAAATTGTCAGGTTCACGTCGGGTCAGAAGATAGGCATAACGCAATGACAAAACCGTCAGAACAATAACGAGAACCGAACCGGCCATATCTGTAAAAATAGCGGGGAACAAAGGAAGAGTGGTCATGAATCTTCGCCCTCTGCCGTGCTCCGATAAATGGAGCGAAGACTCAAAAAGAGAAAAATCAGGGCTGGAACCAGGATCAGATGGTCAAGTCTGGCAAAATAATTAATCAACTTGGTGGCAGAAAAAGGCCCCAACATCATAGAAGAGAGGTAACCGAACTCATGGGAGAAATCTGCGGCATCCATGATCAGATGCGTCTGATGACCAACAAAGGCCAGTATATTCCACAGCATCATCAGCAGGCAAAAGATTTGCAGAAACTTCCATCCACGACCTTGGCTCATCGTTCGTCGCAGATCCCAAAACAAATAGACAAGCGCCCCAAAATAAAAAACATGGGCCATCTGATGGACAATAATTCCCTCAGGTGCCCCATGAGTTTGCAGAGCCCAGGCCTGAACGGGAAACAAAACAATCAACCCGGGAAGCAACAACAGCAGACCGGTCATCAACTTGACCTGACGTGAATTATATGCGACTTTTTTACTGCACCCCATTGACTCTCGTTGCCCCTCTGAATAGATGCTTTCCATCTGTACAAGAAGTTTGCTGTATTCCCCGGCGTGTCAGGCTTTCCAGAACACATCATGACAAAATACGCCCGGCTCTCCTGCCCCCGCTCATTCCTGGCCACGGAAACGATACCTGAATCATTGCATACCCAGTGCCAATTCTCACCTGACACACTGATAATATGAATTGATGTTGCCAGAACAGGCTATTAGCAGAGAAAAACCTTTCCTGGGGGCAAGAGTTCATTATGAAAAGCAGGAAAAACAGGACAGAATAGAGAAACAAAAAAGATGCAGAGAAGCAAAAATGTTGCGCACAAGGTGCGCACGCGAAAAAAACCCATGTAACATAAAGCAATCAGGGAGATTTGTAATCATCTCCCTTCAGATCGTAACGACGCATCAGGCGCTGAAAGGCCTGCCGCTCCATGCCGCTGGCCTTGGCCGCAGCCGAAATATTACCACCACTCAACTGCAGACAATGGCCCAGATAAGCCATGGCAAAACGACCTACGACCTGAGCCTTGGCCTCCTTGTAGCTCAACTCGCGAAGTTCATCAAAGACACACTCAGGAGCCTTCTCAGAACCGGCCCCCTGCCCCTCGGCACAGAGCAGATCAGCAGCTGTAATCAATGGTCCGGGAGCCAGAAACACTGTGCGATTGATAACATTCTGCAGCTCACGGACATTCCCCCTCCATTCCCGCGACATGAGAGACTGGAGGGCATCCGGGCTCATTTCAAGATCCGGACGCTGATATTCGGCTCCATATCGGGCAAGAAAATGTCGGGCCAAGAGCGGAATATCCTCACGCATCCGTGCCAGACTGGGCAGAGTCACACTCATCACATTCAGTCTGTAATACAAATCCTCACGGAACTCACCACGGGCAATCTTGGCCTCAAGGTTTTGATTGGTGGAGGCCAAGACCCTGACATCAACCTTGAATGTCCTGGTCTGTCCCAAAGGTTGAATTTCTTTCTCCTGTAACACACGCAGGAGCTTGGTCTGCAAACCAATGGGAATATCGGCGATCTCATCAAGGAGGATCGTTGAACCGTCGGCCTCGAGGAAGAGACCGTCTTTGTTGCGATCGGCACCTGTAAAGGCACCTTTACTGTATCCGAATAACTCACTTTCCAGGATCTGTTCCGGCAGCGCCGGGCAATTGACTGTAATCATGCGCCGCCCGGCCCGGGAGCTCCGGGCATGAATGGTCCTGGCCGCCACCTCTTTGCCGGTTCCAGACTCACCACGGATCAAGACCGTGGCATCGCCCTGCCCCAGACGATTTAACAAAGCGACCGCCTTCATCAGTGCCGGGCTGCTACCGATAAACTCAGAAGATTGATCGACCCGTGTCAAATAACGCTGCAAGGCCTTATTCTCACGCAACAACTCGGTTCGCTCAAAGGCGCGCTGGACCACCCGCACAATCTCAGTATTGTCAAAAGGTTTTTCAAAGAAATCATAGGCACCTTGCTTCAGGGCCTGAACAGCCACTTCAATGGTCCCGTAGGCACTCATGACCAGAATAGTGATCGTCTCATCCAGTTTTTTGATGTTTTCCAATAACTGAAAGCCACTCATGTGCGGCATGTTTACATCGGTCAGGATCACATCTGCCGGTTCTTCGGTGACCAGGGTCAGGGCTTCAGCCCCAGAGCGGGCAATATCAACCCGACAACCGCATTTTTTCTCCAAAACTTTTTGCAGCAGAAGCAAGAGATCAGGTTCATCATCGACGATCACCAGTCTTTTTTTACGATTGCTCACTGGCTCACGTCCTCCCCGCCACGACCAACCATGGCCTGAAAGTATTGCTGCACAAAACGACCTGAAATGGTATCAAACAAAGAGAAACGCAAAGGACCGGAAGGGGGAAACTCACCGGTGAGAATCAAAAAAACATTGCGGGAAATTTCACTGGCCAGCTCACTCAGGCGCCGATTCTGGTTCTGATCATCCAGGCAGCGACAGCGCAATGGACGATTATCATGGATCTGGCAAGCATCATCAACCAATAATGGACACGCATATCCGGGACGAGAGGTGAGTTCTTCCACGGCCCGCCAATGTTCCTGACCATATTCCTGACGAAGCTCCTTCATCTCAGTTGCCCAGGCCAGAGCCCGCTCCACCAGTTCTGTGCGCCGAACACGTTTCAGGTTCCGGTTAATCGTAAAACTGACAAAAACGGCCTCAATCAACCCCAAATCAAAATAACTATGACAGCAGCGCCTGGTATCAAGGGGCATTCCAATCCCGCCAGGATCCCGCAGGCCTTCAGCCTCGGCAAGCAGCCCACTATATTCCTGAAGAAAAGGGAGCAAATCGATCGTCTGCCGGTCTTCAATGGTTGCTTCGCGCAAGGCAAGCTGCCCCTGCTCCTTCCCGTATTGACGCAGCATTTTCCACTGACTGTAGTTGGTTGGGTTGGCGCGGGTCTGCTTCAGAGTTTTCCCGGCACGTTTAAGTCCCAGTCCGCGCCGCAGAAGATAGGCCGAGACAAAGGTCCCGGTCCGACCATGACCGTGTCGACAGTGCACCAGAATCTTCTTCTTGAGATACAGGGCCTCATCCAGCCACTCCAAAGCCTGCTCCATGGCCGCCATATCCGGGGCACACTCATCAGGCACGGGTAAATAATACACTTCAAACCCGGATTTCTCCTCAATCTCATGCAGATCACAAAACTCACCACAGAGATTAACGATCGCGCTGATACCTTGTTCACGAATAAAATCCAGCTCAGCATAAGACATGGGTGCATAACCCACTGACAGTTGCGGAGTGATCCAGGTCATCTCGTAAGCCATTACTCTTCATCCCCAAGAAAGTGACTCTGACCGGCAAGGAAGGCCTTTACATGGGCCACCACAGTCTCTTCTGAATCCAATGCCATATCCATAAGCTTGGTGGCCCCAAGCAGGCGCCCCAGTAAAATCAGGGCAGCCTCCATATCCACCCGATTGAGCCCGGACAGCCGGGCATCAAGGAGATCCCCGCGTCCATCGACCTGAAAGCCCGAACGCTGCAAAATTTCGGTGACAAACAGAATGCGCAGGGCTCGTCCGGAAAAATCCCCTCCCCCGCCGGCAAAACGGAACTGACAGTAATTGGCCCCCTCCCGCTCACCACACATGGCATCAACCAGAGTGAAATGGTAGCCAAAACGCATATTGAGATTCACATATTCAGCTCCCAGAACAGCATAACTGGCCAACTGCGCGGACTTACCACTGGCAACCCCACCGGCCAAAGCCACCTCATCAAAGCTCTTCCAGTCAAAATGACTCCGATCCTGCCAACGAACAGAAGGGTCATTCAACCCCTTCCACAGGGCGAGAAAGGGCAGTGAACGCACCTGCCCGAGGTCAACCTCTGCTTCAGTCTGCCCCCCCTCATCCAGCCCTCCACCCACATCGACCAGAAAGACATCCAGGGGAAGACTGGATCGCAGTTTCTTCCGCCCTCGAGAACGACCACCAATCCGATCACCCGCCGTAAACATCAACCGCACTGCCCACTCATGGGAAAAACGAATGATATCATGGAGTGAGCGGCAGGACCCGGCAACAAAATCATCGGCCTGGGGATTGATCAGCCGAAGCGGTGTCACAAAATCAAGAAGAGCCCGCAATTTACGGTAATAGGGAAGGTTCTGACCACGGGATACGTCCACCGGCTCAGGCAACTGCGACCGGACATCGCCTTCATAGACCCGGTGACCTGTCGCATCAAGGGTCAGCAGCTGGTTCTGTTCGGTCACCTGTAGCTTTGACTCCAATCCCAGGAGCAAAGGAACACCAAATTCACGACAGACCGTGGCAAAATGCCCCGCACTGCTGCCCAGCTCTGCCAGGACGCCGGAGACTCGGTCCAACACCCGAACCAGACTGGGTAAAGTCTCCCGCACCACCAGAAGAGCGCCCGCCGGAACCTGCTCGGCAGGGTGATCCGCATCCACCACCCATGTCAAGCCGCAAGCCAAACCGGGCGCGGCCATGGTTCCCCCCTGGATCAGAGGCTCCTGACTCAACTCGACCGGCTCCAATGCAATTGGGTTCTCTTCCAGCCGAGTTTGAATTTCCAGGGGACGGGCCTGCAAAAAAAGCAGTTCACCGTCTGGCGCATACGCCCACTCAATATCCTGAGGCACCCCAAAATGGTTCACCACCATTCGCACCAATCCGGCCATACGTGCCAGCTGTACATCGCTGAGCAAGGGGCGCGTGCCCTGGAGCTGTTTTCGAGCGATAACCCGACCATCTGCACGACCCAGGGTATACACCTCGGGCACCACCCGACCACTGACCAGGTCCTCTCCCAGCCCTTGTGTGGCATGAATAAAAATTTCGTCTTCCTGCCCGCAACCGGGATCAGCCGTATACACCACACCACTCACCACGGCTGGGACCATCTCCAGAACCAGGACGGCCATGGGCGTTTCCTCATCACTGAGACCACTGTGAATTCGATAGGCCAAGGCCTCTGGAGAATATTTCCCAGCCAACACAGTCAGATAAGCCGCCGCCAGATCGTCCCCTTCAACCTCAAGCAAGGTAAGATATTGACCGGCAAAAGAACATTCGCCATCCTCGCTCACCGCACTGCTGCGCACAGCCAGCAATGGTTTTTCACCCCGCTCTAAGCAGAGATGGACATACGCCGCGGCCATCTCCTCGTGAATCTCCGGCGGCAGGTCAGCCGACTTGATTAAATGAACCAGCGCAGACGAAATTCGGGCCAACTCACCTGAATCCCCGGAGTCAAGTTCAGCCAGAAGACTATTAATGGTTTTGCGCAGATTATTGTACTCGAGCAGATACTGAAATCCATTGGTGGTGACCACAAAACCCGAGGGCACGGACACACCGATATCCTCTTTCAAACGAATAAGATTCGCGGCCTTACCGCCAACAAGTTGAGGATCAGATGTATCCAGAGCAACAACAAAGGGTGGCGCCGTCAGAACCTGCGGCGGGGCCAGAAGAAAACGGCAATAAAAGTCAAATTTGCGATAATAATCACGCAAATCAACAAAAGAACCCGGGGCCATACACTCGAGACAGCTAACCATACGACCGACACTGGCCGAAAAGTCATCGTAGCGGATTGCAATTCGAGAAAAATCTTCCTTGTGCCCCTGATAATAAAGGGTCTCAAGCTCAGCCATGAGTTCATGACTGCGCCCGTCATGGGTCAGCAACTCCTGAAAGGACTCATACGTAGCGCGCAGGACAGTACCTGGAGAAAAAACCCGGTACGTCCAGTATGTGAAGAGTTTAGAGGAAAACATCAGAAAGAGAGCTGATCAACTCCAACGTGGCATGGTTACAGAACATCAAACAACAGGACCAGAACCGAAATCTGGCAGTCGATTATAATTATCAGGCACAGACACGCTGAAGTCAACCGGATTCTTCCACGGGCACAGGGCCATGCAACTCACAAATCTCCCTTTTTCAATTGACATTCTCCAACACATGGAATAGCACAAAAGGCCTATCCTCCATGCGTCAAAATGAACCAGCCTCCAATCAATAACTCAAATCACCAACCATGCTCGACGCCAACACCATTGTCATTTTCTTGAGTGCAGCAATCCTTCTGGCCTTAGCTCCAGGCCCGGATAACCTTTTCGTTCTGGCCCAGGCTGTCCAGAACGGCAGCCGTGCCGGCTTCGCTGTGACCTGTGGCTTGTGTACCGGCCTCTTTGGACATACTGCAGCCGTCACCTGTGGCGTGGCCGCCTTGATCCAGACATCGGCCATGGCCTTCACCCTGCTCAAGGGCATTGGGGCTGCCTATCTCTTTTACCTGGCCTGGCAAGCCTTTCGGGCCGGGGTCACACACGCCTCCACCCGGGTGAACGCCACTCCATCCATGGGACGACTGTACCGACGCGGAATCATCATGAATATCTCCAACCCGAAAGTCTCATTTTTTTTCCTGGCCTTTCTGCCCCAGTTCGCCGATCCTGCCCGCGGTTCGGTGAGCCTTCAGCTCCTGCTACTGGGCGGGTTGTTTCTCCTGGCCACCATAGTGGTCTTTGGCGGCATCAGCCTCACGGCCGGCCACCTGGGAAACCGGGCCCGACAATCAGCCCGGGTCCAGCAGATCATCAACTGCCTGACCGGGACACTTTTCGCAGGACTGGCCATCAAGCTGGCTTTAACCCGCCAATAAGTCATGTGCAATGACAGCCCGAGATTGTTACGTGTTTTGAAATCGTGCTGACTGGCTCCTCTTTTTCTTATTTGACTAGATTCATGGGATTTTCATGCTGACAGTTATCGCGATCTACCTGATCCTCGGTCTGGCTGCCGGGATCCTCTCGGGACTTCTGGGAGTTGGCGGAGGGCTGGTGATCGTCCCCATGCTTGTGGCCAGTCTCAGCTGGCAGCACATCCCGGATCAATTCATCATGCACCTGGCCCTGGGCACCTCCATGGCCACCATCATCTTCACCTCAGTCTCAAGCTTCATGGCCCATCACCGGCGAAGGGCTGTCCATTGGCCGGTGGTCCGGCAGATTACCCCAGGCATCCTCGTGGGCACCTTTCTCGGATCATGTCTTGCCACCAACCTCTCGGGCTCCCTTTTAAAGGGTTTCTTCATCGTCTTTCTCTACAGTGTGGCCTACCAGATGATCACCAGCAAAAAGCCGCAACCCTCAAGGAAACTCCCGGGGAACAGGGGTATGTTCGGCACGGGCAACGTCATTGGCGGAGTCTCGAGTCTTGTGGGGATCGGCGGGGGAACCCTGTCTGTGCCCTTTATGATCTGGTGCAACATCCCCGTCCACCAGGCCATCGGCACCTCGGCGGCCATTGGTTTTCCCATTGCCATGGCCGGGACCCTGGGCTATATCTCCAATGGCCTCCAGACGCCCGACCTCCCTCCCTACTCCTTGGGGTACATCTATCTTCCCGCCCTGGCAGGGATTGTTGCAGCAAGCGTACTCACTGCCCCCTTAGGTGTCCGCCTGGCCCACAGCCTGCCGGTTGTAAAACTCAAACGGGTCTTTGCCATACTGCTCCTGCTGGTGGCCACACGAATGCTGATGGACCTTCTGTAAAGAAGGCACGATAGCTGGCAGTCTCGGCAATCCCCTGCTTTGCAACCGTCTGACAATAGAGCCAGTAGTAACAAAGCAGGGTCTTCATCATTCCTCCAGTTTAACGACTAATCAACATCTCCCTGTGTGGCCATTTATCAATCCCCCCCTGAAGAATAAAAAGTTTTTCCTCCAACACACCCTGCAATTTCAAATAGTTATAGCAGCGCTTGGCGCCGCCTCCACCTCGGGGACAGACCACTATCACATCGTGACCTGTTGCTTTAAATTGCGCTACCGCCGGATCAAGACTCTTTTTCTCCGCGTCAGTTTTCACAGGAAAGGCATTGGTCTCGATAGAGCCCCTGAAGTGCTGTTTGCTAAAAGACTTTTTTTCCTGAATATCAACGATGATCATTGGCCTGTCCGCCTCAAGCCACTGCTTAAAGTCCGGCGGGCTGACAAAGTTGAAACTCTGGGCAAGAGCCGCCACATTAAAGAGGAAAATGAGGGCCAGACTGAGGGTAATGATTGTTTTCTTCATGCTTTTTCTCCTTCATGAGAGTTCATGTTGGGAGAAGAGCAAGTGCAGGCTAATATAACGAAAGTGTTCTCAGAAATACAAACAGGACCAAAAAATAGTCGAGAGTGGGGTAAACAAGACCCGACATCTCATTTTGATCTTATTTTTCAGGATTCCATACCAGTACAGGATGTCTGGCCGGAATCCTTAGAGAGATGGGAATTACATCAGAAAGGAAAGAGCGGAGAGACACCCGACTTTATGAGAACCAGCCTGGACCAGGCTGGACGGTTTACACCGTCACTGTCAGATAGAGTAGCGCATTACTTGTTTCTCCATTTTTGATTCAATTGATTTTTTACTTTTACCACTGGCTTTGATGTTTTTCAAGTTCAAAACAAACGTGTTTAGCGTCCCAGCTGGTACTTGCGAACCGCGCGATTATGCTCAGCCAAGGTCTTGGAAAAATAATGAGAACCGTCTTTTTTAGAGACGAAATAGAGGTACTCCGAGGGTTGGGGCTTGAGCACGGCCTGCAGGGCTGCCCGACCGGGACTGGCGATGGGGCCTGCGGGCAGGCCGGGAATGACATAGGTATTATAGGGGGTGTACTCACGAAGGTGCTTCCGGGTGATGTTGCCATCAAAGTCCTTGATCCCGTAGATCACGGTAGGGTCCGTCTGGAGACGCATCTTTCTCGCCAGACGGTTGTGAAAGACTCCGGCAATCAGGGGCCGCTCGGCTGCCTTGCCGGTTTCTTTCTCCACCACAGAGGCCAGGATCACCACTTCATGGCGACTCAAGCCCTCTTGCCCGTCTCGCTCCAGAGAATCCCAGATCACCTGAAATCGACGAACCATCATCGTAATCAGGCCATCCACATCGTGTCCACCCCGAGTCAGATTGTAGGTATCGGGATAAAAATACCCCTCAAGACTCTCCAACTCGCCCAAGCCCAAAGAACGAATCAGGTCCGGGTCTGCCGCGCGCCTCATAAAATCTTCTTCACTGCACCAACCACCTGCAGCAAAACGGGCAGCAATCTCGGTCAGTCGCAGACCTTCGGGGATAGTGAGGGGATGCTGGATGGGTTTGGCCTGAACCAGAGCCTGCAGGAGTGCATGGGGACGCAGACCTGTAGAAAGAGAAAACTCACCAGCCGGTATCTCACCGGCCAAACCCAGGATTCGGGCCAGTAGAGAGAAACGGCGGTCAGCATAAATCAATCCAGCCTCAGCCAGAATTTCTTCGATCTGCTGCAGACTGCTGCCGGGCGGAATGACGACCACTGCCTCGGCAACCTCTGCCCCTTCCGGGACGGACCCCGGTTGCAGATCATACAAATAGAGCCAGCCCACAGCCAGGGCCGCAACAAGCACGGCCACCAGGGCCGTGCTCAACAGAAGCCGGAGCAGCAGAGAGCCGGTCTGCCGCTGAAGAGAGGGTAAACAGGCGGCCATGGCCGAGTCTACTTCTTCTTTGCGGCCCGGCCGGGAGAGACACTGGAACCAGCGCCCAAGGCAAGCTCCACCACCTCATCCATATCTTTGACCGGAAAAAACTTCATCTTATCACGAATCTCTTTTGGAATTTCAACGAGATCCTTTTTATTTTGATCGGGGATGATAATCCGGTTGATTCCGGCCCGTAGTGCAGCCAGAGCCTTTTCTTTCAGACCACCGATGGGCAGAACGCGACCGCGCAGAGTAACCTCGCCGGTCATGGCCACTTTCTTACCAACTTTCTTGTTGGTCACCGCCGAATAGATGGCAGTGGCCATGGTGATACCAGCCGACGGCCCATCCTTGGGAATGGCACCAGCCGGAACATGGACATGGATATCAACGGTCTCAAAATAATTGGTCTCAACTCCCATCTGAGCGGAACGGCTGCGGCAATAGGTGAGGGCCGCCTGAACTGACTCCTTCATCACATCGCCCAATTGGCCGGTGAGGGTCAGTTTACCCTTGCCGGGCATCATATTGACTTCGATCTGCAGAATCTCTCCACCAACCTCGGTCCAGGCAAGACCTGTGACCAGACCCGGCTGGTTGAGGCGTTCGATCTCAGACTCAGGGATGAGCTTGGGAGGCCCGAGATATTTATCCAGGGTATTGGCCGAAATAGTAAAAGGACCGCGTCGGCCTTCAGCGACCTTCCGGGCCACCTTACGACAGACCTTGCCAATCTCACGCTCCAGGTTTCGCAACCCGGCCTCGTGGGTATAATGGGTGATGATATACTCGAGGGTCTGATCATCAAGCTTCAGATGGCTGGCCTTGATTCCGTTTTCTTTAATTTGCCGCGGCAGGAGATATTTCCGGGCAATAACAGCCTTCTCTTCTTGGGTATAGCCGGAAAGACGAATCACCTCCATTCGATCCATGAGCGGTCCGGGAATGGTGTCACTCATATTAGCGGTGGTGATGAACATGACCTTGCTCAGGTCCACAGGCATATTCAGATAATGATCCGAGAACTCGAAGTTCTGCTCCGGATCAAGGACTTCGAGCAGGGCCGAAGAGGGATCGCCACGGTAATCTGAGCCGATCTTGTCAATCTCATCCATCATGAAGATCGGATTATTGGATTTACACCCCTTTAATCCCTGAATAATGCGACCAGGCATGGCCCCGATATACGTCCGGCGATGGCCGCGGATCTCGGCCTCATCCCGCATTCCGCCAAGCGACATACGAAAGAACTTACGCCCCATGGCCCGGGCAATGGACTGACCAAGTGAAGTCTTACCAACACCGGGAGGGCCCACAAAACAAAGAATTGGCCCCTTGGTGGTGGGGTTGAGCTTACGCACCGCCAGATACTCCAGGATGCGCTCCTTTACTTTATCCAGACCGTGATGATCCGCATCGAGAATAGTACGCGCCTCCACCAGATCAAGCTGATCTTCAGTGGAATCCATCCAGGGAATATCCAGAATCCAATCGATATAGGTACGGATAATGGTGGCCTCAGATGAATCCGGGTGCATCATCTCCATACGATTGATCTGTTTCTTGGCCTCCTTGCGGACCTCTTTCGGCATTTTCTTGCGCTTGAGTTTCTTGAGCAGGTCATCAACCTCCTGACTTCGCTCATCCACCTCACCCAATTCTTTCTGCAAGGCATGAAGTTGCTCACGCAGAAAATACTCGCGCTGGCTTTTACTCATCTCGTCCTTGGCATCGGACTGAATCTTGGCCTGGACAGTAGTTACCTCCAGTTCTTTGGCCAGCAGTTCACGCACCAGTTTGAGGCGAGCGACGGCATCGGTCTCTTCGAGAATGGCCTGAGACTCAGCAATCTTCAGTCTCAAATTAGAACCGATGAGATCGGCCAGGCGACCTGGCTCTTCGATGTTATTGATGATCATCATCAGATCAGCAGAGAGAACCCCGCGCAGACTCATGATTTTCTCGGCCTGATCACGAACCGTGCGCATCAAGGCCTCGATATCAACCGTGACCTCGGGAACCTCCGACTCCTCCAGGACCTCAACCTTGACCCGAAAGCTGGGATCATCCTGCTCATACTCCAGAATCCTGGCCTTGGAGACCGCCTGGACCAGAACCTTGAGTCGTCCGTCGGGCAGCTTCAGGGTACGCATGACCATACAGGCCATACCCACATCATACAGATCCTCGGGGCGGGGATTGTCGCGGGTGGCATCCTTTTGTGTCACCAGCATCAGCAATTTGTCACCGGCCAGAGCCTCGTTCACCGCATCAACTGACCCACTGCGGCCGACAAAAAGCGGGATGATCATATAATTAAAGATCACCACGTCCCGAACCGCCATCATCGGCAGAACTTCCGGGATCTCCACATTCTCACTATCGGAAAAATCGTCCATGCTCATGGACAGGGAATCATCAAAACTCACACAAACCTCCCGCAAACAGACCGCTCCATCACGTAAAAGCAGCAGCCCTCTATTTGAGTACGCACATCACACTTTAATGGAGTGACATGCAATTATTCAATAATCATAACTAGAAGCAGTCACTAAACAGGGCATCACCGCCCACGCGGATCATCCGTTTCTACCAATAGCTTGAAAAAGCTAAACATGGACTCAAGCAAAGTCAAGTTGCCAAGCATGATCCAGCCGCCACAACCTGTTTTTCCTTGAACTCTTCATTCTTTTACCCCATAGTAATGCAGAATACCTTAAGAACACACATAATTGAAGGACTCACAGCAATACTGCGCGAGATGACTCAATTTGTCCGGAGATACTCATGCTCAACACCAGTTCACTCTTTGATCTCAACGGGTTCGCCCATGCCGACCTGTTCCCGGCCGACCAACCGGCATGGACCGCTCTCCACCAGCTCACAGAATATATGGAGAGCGTCACCTATCCCCGACTGGACCCTGGACTCATACCGGATGCCGCACCGCTCCCCAAAACAATCGTCCTGCACCAGGAACAATGGCTCACAGCCGATGAACTGAGAATCGAGTATGGGGATGCCACCAAAGGCAAGTTGCGGGTTTGGGACAGGGAAAAAGAACTGACCGGAGCCTCGGTGATCATGGCTGGAACAGTACTCATGGGCGGCCGGATTCAACTGGGCCAGGGGGTGCTCATTGAATCCGGCGCCCTGATCAAAGGGCCAACTATCATTGGTCATTACAACGAAGTACGCCAGGGTGCCTATTTGCGTGGCTACTGCCTGACCGGCCAGGGCTGCGTCATTGGCCACACAACAGAGGTCAAACACTCCATCTTTCTTGATGGAGCCAAGGCTGGTCATTTTGCCTACCTCGGTGACTCCATCCTGGGTCGCGATGTCAACCTTGGAGCCGGAACCAAGTTTGCCAACCTTCGCTTTCTGGCAGGCACTGTCCCAATCCGCACCTCAGACGGTCCCATTGACAGCGGCCGCCGCAAGCTCGGCGCCATCCTTGGTGACTTGACCCAAACCGGCTGTAACTCGGTGACAAATCCTGGCACGGTCATGGGCAAGAACTGCCTGCTCATGCCAAACACCACAGCACCTTCAGGCTATCACCCGCCCAGATCCATCATCCGCTAGACACCACAGGATACTTTGAAAAATCAGGTTGTTCGTTCAAGGTCAGGGCCCTCAATGGGTAATTCGATGATAAACGTCGTTCCCTGACCCGGCTCACTCTCCACCCGGAGCCGACCTTTATGGCGATCATGGATAATGGCATAAGAGACCGAAAGGCCCAGGCCAGTCCCCTCCCCCACATCTTTCGTGGTGAAAAAGGGATCAAAGATATGTTTTTTGACCTCATCCTCCATTCCCGGCCCATTGTCCGCGACTTCAATCCGCACCCACTCCTTGTCCTGTCGGGTTGTACGCACGGTCAAGCGCCGCTGACCCTCCTGGCCAAACATGGCGTGAACCGCATTCTTGACCAGATTGACAATAACCTGCTCCACCTCCATGGGCACACAGACGATAGCGGGCAGACCATCCTCGTATTCCTCAACAATTTCGACATTGATAATGCCGTAATTCTTCTTCAGGTCATAATCAGCCCGAGCGAGAATCAGAGCACTCTCCAGGACCTGTCGCAGGCTGGCCTGCATGGAATAGCCTTGATGGGGACGACTGAAATCAAGCAGACTCTTGATGATTCGCGCGGCATTTTCAGCTGAGGAGCGGATCCCGTTCAAAAAGAAATCCAACTCTTTTGTCTTAAAATACTCCCTGATTTGAGCAAGTTCCAATCCGCAGAGCCCTGCGGCCTCCCGGTTTTGAGGGTACTCGTCAGACAACCCGCGCTGAATCATCTGCACCGACTGAAAAATAGTACTCAAAGGAGTATTGATCTCATGAGCGACACCCGCGGCCAATCCGGCAATGGTGGTCATCTTCTCAGAGAGAATCAGCTGGTCCTCCATCTGTTTACGGTTGCTGATGTCTTTGGCCACATGGGCGATCATCTCCAGATTGCCCTCCCCGTCGTAGACAGGTGAAGCCGACACCAAAAAGGTAAGCCCCAGTTTCTCATGGACAATTTCCCGAGAATAAGCAATATCGCCACTTGTGGCTTCAAGAACGGGACACCCTTCACAGGGCTCATTACTGCCATGAAAGATCTCATAACAGTGACGGCCAAGGATCTCTTCATGCGGCAGACCAAGAACTTTTTCAGCCGCCACATTCGCCTGCACAATACGCATCTCCGTATCCTGGATGGTGACCACATCGGTGAACGAACGGAAGGTGCGCTCCCATCTGTCCCGGCTGCTCCGCAGGACCCTTTCAATCTCCCGCTGATCACTCAGGTCATGGAACGTCACAAAAATACTGAGAGGCTGGCCCTGCTCATCACGAACAATGCGGACCGTCACCTGAATCGGAACCCCGGTGGGATTGTCTGGATGATCAGCCTCCATGGTCAAGACTTGATCCCGTTTTTCCTCCTGGGCCCGGCAGACCGGACAGGACACACCCTCACCCTCGGGATGGATAATTGACTCAATGTGAGCGCCAACAGCCTGCTCCGGTGAGCTCTTGGTCATCTGATAAAAGGTCCGATTCGCCTGAAGGATATGACGTTCAGTATCAAGAAGATAGATGGCATCGGCAGAGGCATCCATGGCCGCAGACCATTCGCGTGCGGCCTTGGCCAGAGACTCCTGCGCCTCTTTCATGGCAGTGACATCGCGGCTGACTCCGATCACCCCGATCACATCACCCTCTGGGCTGCAATAGGGTATTTTAATGGTATCCATGGCCAGACGAACACCATCCGCTGCGGTGACCCACTGCAGTCCTGAACGAAAATGGCCCGTTTCAGCGGCCAACTGATCCTTTGACCGATAAGACTGGGCCACTTCCTCGGGAAAGAGGTCAAAATCACTGCGACCGATAATAGCCTCCCGACTCAACTGATGGTACTCCATAAAGGCCCGGTTACAGCCAAGATAGAGACCTTCCTGATCTTTATAATAAATCAGGTCGGGTATGGAATCCATCAGGCTCTCCAAAAGACCTCGAGCGACTCCTGCCGCACTTTCCGCACGCTTGCGCTCCTGCACTTCCTGGCTCATGGCCCCGATCATTCGGCCGAAGGTCAGGAAAAGGACCGAAAGAATCCCTGCAAACAAAGCCAACGAAAAGACGAGAAAACGAACAACAAATTGTTTCTTTTTCTGCTGAATTTCAGTCACATCCTGAAGGAGTAGCATGCCGCCGAAATCTGCACCGAGATCGTCCTTAAACTCAGAATGGACATGAACAACATAATTTCTGCCGTTGATCATGACCCGCTGGCTATGCTCTTTACTTGCCAGCGCTACAGAATCGGGCAGGTCCATAAAGATTTTCTGATTGTGGGTATTGACCAGATAATCTCCCAGCTGACGCATACGGTAATGGGGGGTCTGAGGCTCAACTGGCCAGGCCTCTTTTTTGACAAAGGTGGTGACCTGCACACCATGCACTCTGGTCAATTTTTCCACAAAGAGATGCAGGTCGACGCCCAACTCCACGGCACCAATATACTGCTCACCTGCAAAAAGTGGCTCAATAACGCGATAAAACACACCGCTGCGGCCAACCTCAAAGCCACTGAGCGATTGTCGTTCGGCATGAACCCGGCGAATCATCGGCCTGACCTCATCCACCTGATCGTCAAAAAATTCCGGCCGATGAACACGAAGCAGGGTGGTGCCATCCGCCAGATGAAAATGCATCACCTTAACAGAGGGGTTCTCCCGCTGAAGGACTTCGAAACGGGGCAGGGCCAGTTGCAGCAATCGTTCCCGATCCTGCTCGACCATGGCCTCAAGATATTCTCCACGCATAATGGGCATGAATCGCAAACGCTCCTGATATGGACGCAGACCCAGGTCCTCAATCAGGCGAACATGCTCATCAATATGCGCCTCGGCATCAAGGATGGAGTCCTCAATGGCCATATTGTGCTGATACACCTCAACCCAGAGGGTGGTCAGGGAAAATATTAAAAAACCGAGACCCACAAAAAACAGCGCCTTTGTCTTTTCAGTCACCTTCCAACTCCCCCCCGCACCCCACAAAAGACAAGATTTCCTTCCCTATCAATAACGAACACAACCCTCTTTCTGCTTAAAAAAACACGAGACAGGCAGTCACTCCTTGCCGGATAGCAAGAATACCTTCCCCCCCCACAAGAGGGGCCTTAACACCATATCATAAGCAGGAAGAACATTCAAATATTTTTCATCGTCTTCTCCAGTAGATAGAAGTGTTTACTACTCTCAAAATCTTTTCACAGGGAGACTTGACAATGTACCGTACAAAACACACCATCAATATTCAGCTGAGACCTGGCCAAAAGACCAATCCTGAATGTTTTTTCCTCCCTTTCTCTTTTCCCTCTTGATTTTGTGCATCCGCTCATTATATTTATGTGCATATCTTCACAATCAAGACCGGCAACCAGTCCGGTTCATCTACAGCTATTCACAAGGAGAAGACCATGAAGATCATGATTTCAGCCACGAGCCCCAACCTTGATTCCGCAGTCGACCCCCGTTTCGGCCGTGCAGCCTGGCTGCTCCTTGTGGACACAAACACCATGACCCTTCTCGAGGCCATTGACAACAGCGCCGGGGTTGGTGCCAGCCATGGGGCAGGAATTCAGGCCGCAGCTCTGACCGCAGAAAAAGGGGCCGAAGCAGTACTCACCGGCCGGGTCGGCCCCAAGGCCATGCCAGTTCTGCAACGTGCCAACATTCGGATTATTGACGGGATCAGCGGCACAGTGCGCGAGGCCATAGCTGCAGCCCTGAATCAACAGACAGGGGCAAGCCCCCAGGCCGCTACTGATCCGCAGACGCCAGCCCAGGGGCAAGGGCAGGGACGTGGCCAGGGACCAGGCAAGGGCCAGGGGTGCGGATGTGGTGGCGGAGGCGGTCAGGGCAGAGGCCAGGGCCAGGGACGCGGCCAGTGTCGCAATTAAAGGGAGACTGAAATGAAAATCGCCATCGCCAGCGGCAAGGGCGGGACGGGCAAGACAACCTTGGCTACCGCCCTGGCTCTTGCCGCAACAGGTCCTGTCCAATACCTGGACTGCGACGTAGAAGAACCAAACGGCCATCTCTTCCTGCGCCCACAGCTCGATAACAGTGAGCAATGTGCCGTTATCGTCCCTCAAATCAACGAGGAACTTTGCACCTATTGCGGTCAGTGCCGAGATATCTGTCGTTTCAGTGCCATCACCCAGTTCGGCCAGACAGTCATGACCTTTCCGGAAATGTGCCACTCCTGCCTCGGTTGTTTTCGAGTCTGTGAAGAGAAGGCCATCAGCGAGCAGAAACGGGAGATCGGCATCCTGGAGTCTGGTCGAGCCGGTGATATCCTTTTTACCCACGGCAGAATGCGGGTGGGGGAAGCCATGGCAGTCCCCCTGCTCAATGCAGTCAAAAATCAGGCACAGGACGACCATCTGGTTATCCTCGATGCCCCCCCAGGGACCTCCTGCCCCTTTGTTGAGACTGTACTCAACTGCGATCACGTACTCCTGATCACAGAGCCCACTCCATTTGGCCTGCACGACATGGCGCTGGCAGCAACGGCCCTGAACAATTTCAACATCCCATACGGGGTGATCCTCAACCGCGCAGGCCTCGGCGATGATCGAGTGCAGCGCTGGTGCGAAGAGCACGACGTCCCCTTGCTCCTGGAGATCCCCTTTGATCGGCGCATTGCCGAATGCTACGCCCGCGGTGGGAGCCTGCTCGAAAGCATTCCGGAACTTACACACCAACTGCGTGAACTATTGGACACCCTGCAGGAGGTCAACGCATGAAAGAAGTCATCATCGTCAGTGGAAAAGGCGGCACCGGCAAGACCAGCCTGATCGGCTCTCTGGCCGAACTGGCCGAAAACAAAGTTCTGGTCGACTGCGACGTGGACGCCGCCGATCTCCACCTCCTGCTCGCACCCACCATTATTGCAGAGCACGACTTTATCGCCGGAGTAAAGGCTACGGTACTGGCTGAAAGTTGCAACAGTTGCGGCCTCTGCGAAGAACTCTGCCAGTTCGGGGCCGTAACCATGAATCAGCAAGCTCTGATCAACGAAATGAGTTGTGAAGGATGCGGGGTCTGCGCTCATTTTTGCCCGGAACAGGCCATCAAACTCCACGATCATCACTGCGGCCACTGGTTCCAGTCTCAAACCAAATACGGCCCTCTGGTTCACGCCCAGCTCATGCCCGGCGAGGAGAATTCCGGCAAACTGGTCACCAAGATCAAACAGGAGGCCCGACAACTGGCCGAAGCTCAGGGACTGGACCTGTTGCTGGTGGACGGATCGCCGGGCATCGGCTGCCCGGTCATCGCCTCGCTCTCCAACGCCGATATGATCGTCGCCGTCACAGAACCTACCCTGTCTGGCTGGCATGATCTGGAACGCCTCCTTGACCTGGCCGACCACTTTCGGATACAATCCCTTGTCTGTATCAACAAATGGGATCTGCACAGCGAAATGAGCCAGGAAATCGAAGATGCCTGCAAAAAAAGAGGCACCGAAATTCTGGGACGGATCCCCTTTGACCGGACCGTAGTGGACAGCCAGATCCAGGGAATTCCTGTGGTCTGCCACAACGACAGCCATGCCGCTTCCGCCATCCGCGACATCTGGGAGAAACTCAGTGTACGGATCAAAGAATCGCCTGCTGACAGCGTGCCCCCGCATTTGCAGACATTGGGATAACTGACGACAAACTTGAAAAATGAGCAAGTTTGGCCAAAGTCAAGGCTGCAACGCAGTATTTGGGCAAAAGGGCAGATATTCAAACTTACCTGACATGGCTCCGCCAAATCCATCTGGCCTGCGGATCAAATTGACCTTCACAAGCACCTGACCCCAGCCATACATTCATCAATCATCCACCTTCAGCACTTTGCCAATCCACATGACCACAATCACCAGCGACGACTTCATCAATTCCATTGCCAATGCCCTGCAGCGAATCTCCTACGCCCACCCGCGGGATTTCATTCAGGCCATGGCCCGGGCCCATGAACTTGAACAGAACCCGGCGGCCAAGGATGCAATGGCTCAGATCCTAGTCAATTCCCGCATGGCGGCCATGGGTCAGCGCCCCATCTGCCAGGATACGGGTATCGTCACCTGCTTTCTCAAGGTTGGAATAGACTGTCACATTGACACTAAACTCAGCATGCAGGAGCTGGTGGACGAAGGTGTACGCCGAGCCTATACCGATGCTGACAATCCGCTGCGAGCCTCGGTGGTTGCCGATCCAGCCGGAGAGCGAACAAACACCAGAGACAACACCCCGGCCGTGATTTACACCGAACTGGTCCCCGGCGATACCATCGAGATCGCTCTGGCTGCCAAAGGTGCCGGCTCTGAAAACAAATCGAAATTCGCCTGTCTCAATCCCGACGACTCCATCGTCGACTGGGTCACAAAAACAGTACCAACCATGGGTGCCGGCTGGTGCCCACCGGGAATTCTTGGTCTTGGGATCGGCGGAACCGTCGATCGCGCCATGGTCCTGGCCAAAGAGTCTCTCATGGCGCCAGTTAACATGCAGGAGCTGCTGGATCGAGGACCGCAAAACCGCATTGAAGAGCTGCGAGTTGAGATTTACAAAGCCGTCAACAGTCTCGGCATCGGTGCCCAGGGTCTGGGAGGACTGACCACGGCCCTCGATGTCAAGATCCTGGACTGCCCTACCCACGCGGCCTCTTTGCCCGTTGCCCTGATTCCCAACTGCGCGGCCTCCCGTCACATCCATTTCACGCTCGACGGCAGCGGACCGGCCCACTTTGAGCCTATCCGCCTTGAGGACTGGCCCGCAATCAAATGGGAGGTCAGTGATTCTGTCAAACGGGTCCAACTGGATAACATCAGTCGCGAAGAGATTGCCAACTGGCAGCCGGGCGAGACCCTGTTGCTGAACGGCACCATACTCACCGGACGGGATGCTGCCCATCGTCGAATCCAGGGATTACTCGCCCAAGGGGCCCCCCTGCCAGAGGGGGTGGATTTCAAGGGCAAGTTTATCTATTACGTGGGCCCCGTTGACCCCATAGGCGATGAGGCCGTTGGCCCGGCCGGCCCCACCACCTCCACCCGAATGGACAAGTACACCGACATGATGCTGGATCTTGGACTCATGGGCATGATCGGCAAATCCGAACGTGGCCAGGCAACCATTGATGCCCTCAAGGTCAGCAAGTCGGTCTACCTCATGGCCGTGGGCGGCGCCGCATACCTGGTCTCCAAGGCCATCAAAAAATCCCGGATTGTCGCCTTTGAAGATCTGGGAATGGAGGCCATCTACGAATTCACAGTTGAGGACATGCCGGTCACCGTCGCCGTGGACACACGCGGCCAGGCGGTGCACCAGAGCGGCCCCACTCTCTGGCAACAAAAGATCCGCGACCTCAGGGACAGATGAACCACCTTTCCCTTGAGCCAGCCCGCCTACCCGCCAAAACATGACACTCCCTTGCAAGGCAACGGTAAAAAACATATACTGAAACGAAGCCGAGAGCTTATCTGTTCGGCAGGGCCGATACAAGGCGACCTTGAAAAATTGTCTTTCCACTCAGGATTCGTATTGCGTGCAAAATTATTGTGCGACCTGATCCTGAACGAAAATTCTTATTTTTCAAAAGACCTTTTTCTGTCGGTTGAGACCAAACCTCGAACACAAGGGGCAATGGCATGAAAAAAGAAGTGGAAATGATCTGCGTCTCAGACCTGGAAGGATTCAGCCAGGAGAAATACGAGGCTGCGAAGAAAACCATAGGTGAATTCTTAAAAAAATACGGTTGGGAATACGGTGACTGCGTCATCGAAGAAAAGGGAAAGGTCTGGTGCTGCAAGGCGGCTGCCATCTGGTTCATGATCCAGGACGAAACCTTACATGACGAAGATTAAGCAACCAGCCAGGATATAGCCACCTGTGCGCCTTCAACTGGAAACAGAAACCAGCCGACTCCTCTTCATCCTGCTGTTGACGGATCTGGCTTTCCTTTTCCTCCATGTCCTGGGCAAGACCAACATCTTGACCAGCGCAATGTTTGAATTGGAGACAAACGGTGGTTATGCTGAAATTTTTCAATACATCAAAGAATTCTGGATCGCAGGCCTGCTGACTGTACTCTTTGCTGCCCGACGCAAAGGTTGCTATCTTGCCTGGACCTGCCTTTTCGCCTATCTGCTGGCTGATGATTCACTCCAAATCCACGAGCGAGTTGGTGAATACCTGACCCAGGCCCTGGCCCTGGAACCGGCCTTCAATCTGCGGGCCGTTGATCTCGGGGAATTGCTGGTTATCGCCAGCGCAGGCGGACTCCTGTTCCTGGCCATCGGATCAACTTACTTCAGCGGTGACAAAGAAGTTCGGCGCTTCACCAACAGACTCTTCGTGCTCATCCTGCTTTTTGCCGGCTGCGGAGTGCTTTTTGACATGACCGCGTTCATGATCACCTGGGGCCACCCCTTATGGGACTTCATGCAAAATGGTGGTGAACTTGTCATCATGAGCCTGATGCTCTGGTATGTTTTTGCCCAACGGCCAGGCCCGGGCGAATCACCAGCTGCACAGCACCCCGATCAGCACACCACCCAACCACCTTAACATCAGTTTTTGCCAACCGTCCGTCGCAACATTCCGTGCACCGCTGCACCGCGAACAGATGGATCGGTCTGCAAACAGATCCGGTTCCCTGGATTGGCCCGTACCTGCTCCTGTCCCTGCTCATCGACCATCCCACGCACCACCACCTGCTGCGGCTCAATGGAGCGATCCAAATAGGCAATTTCATCTCCAATCTCCAGGGGATTTCGTGCCTCAACCAACAGACAGTCAGTCACAGACAAGACCACGGCCACCGGCTCGACCCGCACCGGAGCACGAGAGCTTCCATAAAGCATATTCTGGGGACCAGGCGGCTCATCAAAGAAATTCTCACTGGCCCCGCGGGTCCCGGTCGCAGCCAGCTCAAGCATAAATTTCTCCGGCAAACGAATAGCTGCCGGATCTTCCCAGTCTGCAGATGGAAGACCTGCCAGATAATCAAGGGCCGCCCTGTAAACCCGCACAACTCCCCCCACATAAAAGAGCGACTTCATGCGCCCCTCAATCTTAATGGAATCAACACCTGCGGCAATCAGCTCAGGTAACCGCCTGAGAAGACAGAGGTCTTTTGAGTTGAAGATATAGGTGCCGCGCTCATCTTCTTCCACCGGGAAATACTGTCCTGGACGCTTCTCTTCAGTGAGGGTATAGCTGTAGCGACAGGGATGGGCGCAATGGCCCTTATTGGCATCCCGGCCAGTCATGTAATTGGAAAGCATGCAGCGGCCAGAGTAGGAGATACACAAGGCCCCGTGGACAAAAATCTCAAGATCCGCCGTAACCGCCTGACGGACCTCAGTGATCTCGGCCAGAGAAAGCTCACGCGCAAGATTAAGGCGCACGACTCCCTGCTCCTGCCAAAACGCAGCAGCCGCAGCATTGGTCACATTGGCCTGGGTGGAAAGATGAATCGGCAGCTCCGGAACCAGCTTACGTGCCCGATCCAGAACCCCTGGATCAGCTATGATCAGGCCGTCGACACCTATTTCCCGTAGCTCTAAGAGATAATCATCAAGACCTGCCAAATCACAATTGTGAGCAAAAACATTGACCGTCACATACACCCGAACGCCGTGCCCGTGGGCATAGGCCACTGCACGAGCCATTCCATCCCGATCAAAGTTACCAGCCTTGGCCCGGAGACTCAAGCCGCTGCCGCCCAGATACACGGCATCGGCGCCATAATGAATGGCTGTCCGCAATTTATCAAATGTTCCAGCCGGGGCCAGCAGCTCCGGAATCCGGATGATCGATCTTTCTTTTTTATCCATGGTAAGGTACATTTCTAAACTGAATGAAACTACAAAATGAAGCAGAACACAGTGCACCTCAGGGGTAACGCACGCCGTCCAGAAATGCAAGCGATACAGTGAACCAGACAAGCATAGGCCTAGCCATGAGCGGTGGAGTCGACTCCACGGCCACGGCCCTGCTCCTCAAACAACAGCACAGGGTAACCGGTTTTTTCATGGAGCTGGCCCAGCCAAGCCTTACGGCCGACCGGCAACGCGTTCAGAAGATCGCCAAGCGTCTGGACATCCCCCTGCATTTCGTCGACTTGAAAGATGCCTTCACAGCTGAAGTCCTGCGTCCCTTTGCCGACAGCTACAAGCACGGCCTGACCCCCAATCCCTGTATAATCTGCAACCAAACCATCAAGTTTGGCCGTTTCCTTGACCATATCCTCGACCAAGGCATGGACGCCATGGCCACCGGCCACTACGCCGAAATCCGTCAACAGAACGATCAGTTTCAGCTTTGCCGGGGGCGGGATGAATACAAAGATCAATCGTATTTTCTGGCCCGACTCAACCAAAACCAGCTCAGCAGGATCCGTTTTCCACTAAGCGAGATGACCAAGGAAGACGCTTACCAGCTGGTGGAACAGGCAGGATTCACTGATTTTCGTGGTCGCGAAAGTCAGGACATCTGCTTTCTCGACCACGGCAGTGCCGGCGATTACCTGAATCGCGAACTGGGACTTGCGGAACAACTAGGCGAGATTGTTGACAGCCGGGGTCACATTTTAGGAAAACACCGGGGAATCTTCCACTATACCATTGGCCAGCGACGGGGCCTGGGACTCCCTGACCAGACCCCCTGGTACGTAACAAGGCTGGATGCCGAACAGAACCGGGTCGTTGTCGGTAAACAGGACGAACTGCTGCAAAGCCGGATCACAGTCGGTGAACTGCTCTGGGACGGGATGCCCCCAGCGAATGCGGATCAGAAATACGAGGTCAAACTCCGCCACTGTCGCCAGGGGGGACAGGCCACAATCATGCTCAACAGACCCGACAGGGCAATCATCAACTTCATCGAGCCCCAGCGGGCCGTGACACCTGGTCAGTTTGCCGTCATTTATGACGGGGAGCGCGTGGCTGGTAGCGGGGTGATCCAATGACGAACGAAAAAAACAAAGTCCTGATCAGCACCCTGGGCTGCAAGGTCAACCAGTTCGAATCTGCCGCCTTCCAGAGTGCCTTTGAGGCCGCGGGTTGTTCCATGGCCGGGCGCGGCGAAGAGGCCGATATTCTCGTGATCAACACCTGTGCCGTCACCACCAAGGCTGGGGCCCAATCACGAAAAACTGTCCGCCAACTGATGCGTCGCCACCCCCAGGCTCGACTGGTAATCACCGGCTGCTATGCCCAACTGGCCGGTCAGGAACTCATCGAGCTCAGCGACAGGCCAATCTGCATCGTGGGTAATGGCAATAAAGACAAGTTGGTGACAGCCACCCTCAATCCCGCCCCCTGCGAACTGACCATGCTCACAGGCAAGATCCGCCACAACAAAGAGATCTGCCACCTGGAGATCCAGCGTTTCAGCGAACGGACCCGCGCCTACCTTCGAGTCCAGGACGGTTGCGACAATTTCTGCACCTACTGCATCGTCCCTTACACCCGGGGGACAAGCCGCAGTCTGCCCCTGGACAAAGTCATTCATCAAGCCCGCATCTTTGACAAGCAGGACCACCGCGAAATAGTGGTCACCGGTATCCATGTGGGCCAATACGGACGCGACCTTGCAGGCAACACTCCCATTCACCAGCTGCTGCGCGAACTCTGCCGGGCAACACCTGATGTGCGTTACCGCTTAAGCTCCATCGAGCCCCTGGAGGTCAGTGACGAGCTGCTTCACGTCATGGCCGAAGAGACCAACTTCATGCCCCACTTTCACATCCCTCTACAGAGCGGAGATGACCACATCCTCAAACGGATGAACCGCCATTACAATGGGAGTCAATTCCTGGCAGTCACCAGGCGCTGCCTGGAGATCCTGCCCGATGCCGCTCTGGGAATTGATGTCCTCACCGGCTTTCCAGGTGAGAGCGAGGAACAGTTTCACAATACCGTTGAGCTCCTGAAGCTAAGCGGCTGCAGCTACCTCCACGTCTTTCCCTATTCCCGACGCCCCGGAACCCCGGCAGCCGAATTCAAGGATCAGATTCCAGGCCCGGTCAAAGACAAGCGTGTGGCCATCCTTCGCAGTCTTGGTGAACAACAGAAACAAACCTTTTACCAGCGCCACCTCGGCTCCACCCGACCAGTCCTGGTGGAACGAAGACGCAAGCGTGGCGGGCCGCTCAACGGTTTCACCGACAACTACATTCCCGTCAGCTTTGACGGCCCGGATGAACTGATTAACTGCGTGGTTTTCGTGAGCCTTGACCAGCTGAGCAACGAGGAAGTCCTTGGCACATACAGGAAAACGACAGAGCAGCAGGAGCCCCCCCATGCGTGCTGAAATCATTGCCATCGGCGACGAACTGACCTCGGGCAGAATTCTCAACACAACCAGCAACTATGCCGCCCACCGCCTGTTTCAGGCCGGTCACGAAATCCACGCCATGCACACCATCGGTGATACGCCGGAGCTGATCGGTGAGATCCTTGTTCGGGCCATCGGCCGAGTCGATTTGATCTTGGTCACCGGTGGCCTCGGCGCCACCGACGACGACCTGACCAACGAGGCTGTGAGTCAGGCTCTGAATCGCCCTGCTTCCCTCTATCCGACTATTCTGAGCCAGATCCGGGAACACTCGGAACACGACACCTGTGAATCGCTGGAAAAACTGGCCTGGCTCCCCCGGGGGGCTGAACTGCTCAGTCATGACTCACGCATGGCCGGCCACCTCTTGATCCATGACCAGGTTCCCATCTTCTTCCTCCCCGGTGTGCCCAGCCAGATGCATTACATGATGGACAAACATGTTTTACCCTGGCTGGCCGCCCACTCCCCGGGCCTGCACAGCTTCCAATGCCTCTACAAGTTCTTCAAGGCAAGTGAGATAGCAATCAACGAAGATATTCTCAAGATGCAACTGGATCCAGAGGTGGAGATCGGTTATTACCCGGTGAATAATGATATTCACCTGAGCCTGACCGTACGTGATCACGACCACCAACACAGTAAAAAACTCTTCGACCACTCCTGCGCCCGGATAAAAAGGCATTTTGGGCAGAAAATATATGGCCAGGATCAAGATACGCTGGCCTCTGTCGTCGGTCAATTATTAGCTCAAAACAACCTGACGCTCGCCTTGGCAGAATCCTGCACCGGCGGTCTGATCAGTTCAAAAATCACTGCAGTTCCAGGAAGTTCCGACTATTTCCTGGGAGGCGTCACCTCTTATGCCGACTCCATGAAGCTGGGCTGCCTCGGAGTTGACAATGAACTGCTCAGCAAATATGGCGCCGTCAGTTCCCAAATAGCTGGGGCCATGGCCGAAAACATCAAACAAATGAGCGGGGCCGGCCTGACCCTGTCAGTAACCGGTATTGCCGGACCTGGAGGCGGCAGTGCGGAGAAACCAGTGGGTACCGTTCATATGGGCATGTCAGGCCCAGCCGGTTTAAGCCTCCACCACTTTCTCTTTTCCGGAGATCGCCAAAATATCCAAGCGATTACCTCCCAGACCGCCCTTGACCTGCTACGTTGTCATCTGCTAGAATTGATGGCTGAGTAAGAGTTTCCACCTGCTTCGTCACAGCGTATTTCTCTTATTCAGCAAACGTATGCTCTGCGTTTACAACAATACGCCACTGGCGTTTAGAGAAAAATTATCATGTAGCCAACCCGGTATTTATTACAGATTCATCAAAATAAAGTTTACACTCTCTCATCTCACTCTCACCCCTCAACACCTCAGGAGATCGCCATGGCAGCAAAAACAGACCCGGCCAAAAACAAATCCGGCAGCATCGACAACGCGATCAGCCAGATTCATCGCCAGTTCGGCAAGGGATCAATCATGCGTTTGGGCAGCCAGGAAAGGATGCAACTCCCAGTCATCTCAACCAGCTGCCTGGGGCTTGACATTGCCCTCGGAGTCGGCGGTCTCCCCAAAGGAAGAATTACGGAGATTTATGGCCCTGAATCCTCGGGCAAGACGACCTTGGCTCTGCATGTGGTAGCCGAGGCCCAGAAACTGGGAGGAACGGCTGCCTTCATCGATGCCGAGCACGCACTGGATACCGAATACGCCAGCCGCCTCGGTGTGGATATCGACAACCTCCTGGTTTCCCAGCCCGACTTTGGCGAACAGGCATTGGAAATTGCCGAAATCCTGATCCGCTCCGGCGGAGTCGATGTCATCGTTATCGACTCGGTCGCCGCACTGGTTCCCCGAGCCGAAATTGACGGTAATGTGGGCGACTCTCACGTGGGTCTGCAGGCCCGACTCATGTCGCAGGCCATGCGCAAATTCACAGGCGTTCTCAATCGCAGCAATACGGTCCTGATCTTCATCAATCAGATCCGCATGAAGATCGGGGTCATGTTCGGCAGCCCCGAGACGACCACCGGTGGCAATGCGCTCAAGTTTTACTCTTCTCTTCGTCTCGATATCCGCCGAATCGGTGCCATCAAAGATGCCCAGGAAGTCATCGGCAACCGAACCCGCGTCAAAGTGGTCAAAAACAAGGTGGCACCGCCCTTTAAAGAGCGAGAGTTTGATATCATCTACGGAGAAGGGATTTCCAGGAACGGTGATCTCCTCGATCTGGCTGTGGACCAGGACATCGTTGACAAGAGCGGATCCTGGTATTCCTACATGGACGAACGTATTGGACAGGGGCGTGAAAACGCAAAGCGCTTTTTGGGCGAACATCCGGAAATGGTCACAGAAATCGAGAACAAGGTCAGAATGGGATTTGGACTTCCCCCGACAGGTGAGGCCATGGCAGTGGTAGCAGAGGATTCAGGCCAAGGAACAGAATAAAAACACACATCGCACCCAGGCTATGCGGCAGCAATACCGGATAGTCTGGGCTCACTCACCCTTGATACGACCAATGAGCCCGGTGGTGGACAAGTCCTGTTCAAAAGAGATACGAACGACACGACCACCATCGGCCTTGACCTCGGCCGCACCAACGATCTGATCCTCAGCCCAGTCAGCGCCTTTGACCAAAGCCTGCGGCTTGAGCACATTGATCAACGCCAGTGGTGTAGAATCATCGAATATGATAATGGCATCAACACAGGAAAGTCCAGCCAGAACACGAGCCCGATCCTGCTGATTGTTCACCGGCCGGTCAGGTCCCTTCAGTTCCCGAATCGAACGATCCGAATTCAGACCCAGGATCAAAAAATCACCCTCCTGGCGTGCACGCTCAAGATAGTGCACGTGACCGGCATGGAGAATATCAAAACAACCGTTGGTAAAAACAACCCGCTGCCCTAACCGCTGCCGCTGGACAACCTTTTCCCGCCACTCCTCCAGACCACGCAATTTTTGGCCACTGTATCCTTCACCCGGGTCCAGGGCCACGGTATTGAAACGCTGACGGAGCTGATTCTGACACCGCCAATCCAAGGGAACCACGGCTTCTTCAGGGCCATCTCCGGCTTCGTAGAGAATAGTTCCGTCCGGGGCGATAATCTGAGAATGGCCAGCCAACTCAACATCACCACAGGGCCCGCATCCGTTACATGACACCAGGTGAATCTGGTTCTCGATGGCCCGGGCCTGCTGGAGTATACACCATTGTGTCAGGCGGGCAGACGGCCACTGGGCCGAGAGCACGAGAAGATCAGCCCCCTGTCGGCATTGCTCCCGAGCCAGCTCCGGGAAACGCAGGTCATAACAGACCAGCCCCGCAGCCAGACCACGGCCTGTATCCACCAAGGCCGGAGAATCTCCCGGAGTCAGCCACTGATCTTCCTGCCAGAAGGCAAAAAGCCGCTGCTTGCGTATTTGGCCACAGAGACCGTCACCATTGACAAAAAAAAGGGTATTGTAAAGACAAGCACCTGAAGAACTGTCCTGTTTTTCCACGAGGGAGCCTGCCAGAACCAGTTGTTTTTCAGCTGCCAGTTTGCTCAGGCGCGTCAAAATCCGGGGCGTTTCGGCAGCGAGTGCATCCAACTGCTCATAAACAAAACCGGTGGACCAGAGTTCAGGGAAAAGAACCAGGCTGCCGACAGGCGCGTCAAGGCGATGCAGACCGGTTTCAAGGCGTTTCACGTTCGCCCGCCAGTCACCGGGGACAATCTCAAACTGAACAAAACCCAAGGCCGAAAACAACTCATCCGCCACAGACATTCCCCCCATACTCATCTCACGTAAACGGCAACAGGAATCCTAAACAACCGCATCACTCAATGTTGCCAGACGCGCCATGGCCTCATGGGCCAGGGCAGCCACTGTCGTATCAACAAATTCCCCCTCCACATACAGCCGGATCATTGTTTCGTCGGCCAACAAGGGTGCAATGGAGTCAGCAGCTGAGTCAGTGAAATCACCGGAGTCACTCACATCCGTGCCTGCCAGTAAGCCAAGACAGCGAGCGGCCAACCCTCGAACCACATGATCCTCGGATTTCAGATATGGAATCAAGTCCACAACCACTTGCCGTTTCAACAACTTGCCGGGCTGCTTTTCAGCCAAACGCCCGACACCCCACAACAGGCCACGCTGCAACGCCGGCAGTTCAAGATAATTGCCATCCTGGAAGTCCAACGGCCCATCCTCACGCATATAAGAGATCAGCATGTGTATATATTCCTCAAGCAGACGTGGCTCATAGGCCATGATCTCGGCCATGGCCTCGGGTGCACCCCAGCCAATTCCACCGGACTCGTCGTTGAGGCTCCACAAAAAACGGCGCATAACAATCCGGGCCGCCTCCATTTCCTGTCTGGCCAAACGGGGGACAATCTGACCCAAAACACTCACTGCATGCCAGCGCAATTGTTCTTCGCTGCGATACAGGGCAGAAAACAGGGGATTGATCAGATCAGTGGGTGAAAAATCCTCAAGGGCCGCCATAATGACTTCCAGATCATCATGCGCCAACATGGTCAAAATTTCTGACTTCCTTTGCCTGCTCTTCATCGCGCCTCCTGCTAGGAATAATTACTGACAAAGATGACGTTAATCATTCCCGGCAGGATGGCAAGCTCCCCTCTGTTCAGTTCACCGGCAGAGTGAAAACCCGTTTGGCCAGTTCTGCATCAAGCAGGAACAGAGCACTGGAGTTATCACCGATCAGGCGCAGTTTATCGACAACCGTCCCAACTGTTGCCTCCTCCTCCACCTGCTCGCTCACAAACCAGTCGAGAAAGGCCTTGGTCGCATGATCACGATTCCCAATGGCCACGTCCATCAAGTTGTTGATCAGATCAGTGACCTTTTTTTCATGGGCCAGGACCTGTTCAAAACAGGCCAGGGGAGAATCCCATTCCTGCTCCGGACGATCAATGGCGCCAAGCATGGCCTTGCCGCCGCGTTCATGAATGTAATCATAGATCTTCATGCCATGAAACATTTCCTCCTGAACCTGTGATCTCATCCAGCTGGCAAAACCATTCAGACTCAGGGATTGAAAATATGACTCCATTCCCAGATAGAAATAACTGGAATAAAATTCAGCATTAACCTGTTCATTCAGAGCCTTCTGCATCGCCTCGTTCATCATCAATCTCCTCCAACAGTATCTCGGTACAGAAACTGGACACAAGCACCAGTTTCCGCCCCCTCTTCAGGTGACTTTGAAAAATTATTTTTCGTGAACCACAAAAGACCCACAAGCTTTCAAAATTCCACAACGCCCAGATCATCCCACTCTGCGCTGAGCAAACAGACTATTTTTCCTCATCCTTTGTGCAGCCGCACCCATCCGTCTTCGCCTTCTCCAGATTCACCTGCGAGCGATTAAAGACCTGAATGGCACAATACGATCCACACATGGAACAGGCAGGGGTCTTGTCGCTGCCACCCTCACTGCGGAAACGAGCCGCCTTTTCCGGATCCAGGGACAACTCAATCTGTCCCTTCCAGTCAAGTTTGCTCCGGCGAATGGCCATGAGGCGGTCACGTTCCAAAGCTCCGGGAACGCCCTTAACCAGGTCGGCTGCATGGGCGGCAATCTTTGAGGCAATCACACCTTCATGTACATCCTGGACATCCGGCAGCTTAAGATGCTCAGCCGGAGTCACATAACACAGATAATCTGCACCGGCCGCAGCAGCAATGGCCCCACCAATGGCACCTGTGATATGATCATACCCGGGCGCGATATCGGTCACCAACGGCCCCAGGACATAAAACGGAGCATTCTTGCACATCTTTTTCTGTAACATTATATTGGCAGTGATCTGATCCATGGGCATGTGACCGGGACCCTCGATGATCACCTGCACACCGGCATCCCAGGCACGTTCGGTAAGTTCACCCAGATTAATCAACTCCTGGACCTGGTTGCGGTCAGTGGCATCGGCCAGGCAACCAGGTCGGATACCATCACCAAGACTCAGGGTCACCTCATGCTCCTTGAGGATGGCCAGCAGATCATCAAAGTATTCAAACATGGGGTTTTCTTTCCCATGGTGACTCATCCACTCCAGGGTAAAGGAACCACCACGGCTGACCACACCCATGACCCGTTTCTGCCGACTGAGTCGTTCCTGGAGATGGCGGTTAATGCCGCAATGGATGGTCATGAAGTCAACCCCGTCAATGGCCTGTTTCTCGATGACCTTAAACATCTCATCAACGGTGACATCAACGATATTCTTGTTCTGCTGCTCCACGGCCTCGGCGACTGACTGGTAAATGGGCACCGTCCCCAGAGGTACCGGGCAGTTGGCAAGAATCTGACGTCGAACGTCATCAAGATCTCCGCCCATGGACAGGTCCATCATGGTGTCAGCACCGGCCTTAATGGCCACCCGCACTTTCTCCAGCTCTTCTTCCAGGCTATTGATATCTTTTGAAGAACCAATATTGGCGTTGATTTTGGTCCGGGTGCCCTTACCAATACCGATCACCGGATCAAAATCATGATGAATGTTTTTGGTGATGGCAATAGTCCCCTCGGCCACTCCGGCCATGAGCTGCTCCACCGGAATGGCTTCATTTGCGGCACAGCTCTCAAAGAGAGGTGTCACTTTGCCCTGAATGGCATCTTCACGAATCGACATAACCATAGACTCCTTGCTGTAGATATTCAAAACAGCGGCAGATGCCGCTGTCATTTTCCATAAATGGGTACTTTGAAAAATCAGGGTTTTCGTTCAGGAGCAAGGTGCACGAAAAATTTCAAACGCAACGCAGATCCTGGGTGAAAAGACAATTTTTCAAGGCAGCCTGATATAATTATTGAGGTATCATCAATAAATTGTAGCCTACCACCTTGTGACAGATACTACTCGCATGACATACTGCATGCACCAACTATCCACCCGTTCATCACGAGTTCTGACAAACTGCCCTGTCACCGAAAACAGTACGTACCGACCCATATATAGCCGGTTCGGCAAATGTTCTCAAGTCTCCTCTCTCGCCAACTCAGTTTTCAGGAGACTGTTGCAAAAAGCTCCCCGCTTTTTCCCGGCCCAAGCGCGCACGCAGGCCGCTCATTCGTACGGCCTGTCGACTGATCGCAGTACAAAAAATTTCCCGGAGAGCTGATACCCGGATCACCCGTTTGGCACGGGTAATGGCCGTATAAATCAGCTCTCGACTCAAGACCGGTAAATCATGGTCAGGAAGGAGAAGCAGAACCTCCTCAAACTCCGACCCCTGACTCTTATGAACGGTCATGCCATAGACAGTCTCAGCCTCGGGGAGCCTGGCCGAGGCAAAACTGCGCAACTGCTCCCCCTGCCCCTCGAACCAGACACGAAAACCGGCAGAAGAATCAGGATCAGGCAAACAAATACCCACATCTCCGTTATACAGCTCAAGCCGGTAATCATTCCGTCGAATCATAACCGGACGTCCCGCATACCAGTCCCCGCTTGGGCAATCATATCCCCTGGCCCGCAAATAACGCTCAACCCCTTCATTCACAGCTGCCACACCACTCCGGCCATGCCGCACCGCACACAGGACTTGAAAACTCCGCAGCTGACGAAAAAGCCCAGCCATGGCATCCCCGTCTCCGGGGGAAATGCTTCCTGCCAGGCGCAGATACGGCTCAATACGACCACCGATCTGCTCATAAAGCGAGCCGGTTAACAGGCCCGACAGAATACCTGAATCATCTCCATACCGGACCAGCATCTGCCAAGCCGCCTCAGCAGAACCTTGATTGACAGCCAGAGACAACTCTTTAATATGACGTTCAAAACGATATGTACGTAACAGCTCCACAAGACTTGCTGGAAGCGCTGCGACACAGTCACCAAACACAGCACCACTTTCCACCGAAGACAGTTGATCCCGATCACCAAGGAGAATCAGGCGGGCACCCGGTTTCAGGGCGTCAACCAGCTTACTCATCAGAGCCAGATCGATCATGGATGACTCGTCCACCACCACCACATCCCAGGGCAGGGGATTATTCTGGTCATAACGAAAAGAGACGGCATGCCGTCGCACCCCAAGCAGACGATGGAGCGTGAAGACCCCGGCTGGAATTCGCTCACAGATTTCATCGGCAAACGGCAGGTCATTGCGCTGACTGGCAATCGATTCCTGCAGACGCATGGCCGCCTTGCCGGTGGGGGCGGCAAGAGCAATGGCCGTGTCTGTTCCCTGAAGAGCCAACAGCAGGCCCAGGATCTTCACCACAGTGCTGGTCTTGCCTGTCCCCGGCCCTCCGGCAATCAGTGCGAGGTGACGACTCAGGGCCAACTCGGCGGCCCGTCGCTGATCACTGATCTTCTCACCAGGTTCAGGTGGAAAACAGCGATCCAGCTGTTCATCACAATCGAGCATCACCGGTGCTTGTTCAGCCATGGCCAGTAACTGTCCTGCCAGTTGCTGTTCGTAACAGAAATAACGTTGCAGATACAAACATCGATCCTGCAAAACCAGTGGAGTGGCCGCAGTATCTGAAACCAGATGAGGAATAACAGACAGCAATTTTTCATCACTGGCATCAATCATTAAACAACTGTGGCCAGCGGTCAAGGCCGCGGACAACTCCGCTATCAAAAACTCGAACCGGCCCGCCTCACCACCCGATAAACGGGACAGACGCGTCAGGAATCCAGCAAACTGCTGATCAAATAACAAGGACCTCTGTATCATCAATCCTCTCCTCCGGTCATGGCCCTGTGCAGGCGATCAAGGAGAATTTCATCCGGACGGTCAAAGTACACACCACTCCCCGGAACAGCAGGATCCATCCCCCGCACAAAGAGATAACAGACTCCACCAAAATGGTCTTCATGGGAATAATCAACCAGCGTCTGCGCCAGATAGTTCTGCAGAACAAGACTATAGATCCAGTATTGAAGACCATAATTATGTTCCCGCATGGCAGAGACCAGCCCCTCAGGGGCGTACAATACAGAATCGGCACCCAGACGATTACTCTTATAATCGATCAGGTAATAACGTCCCCGGAAACGACAGACCAGATCAATAAAACCGGTCAAATATCCTCGCAGGTCCTGATACCCCACAGGCCTGACTGCTGGCTGCCCGGCCAGTACATCATTCAGTCTAGCCGTTGACCCGCCGCGAAGGTGGAGGGTAAAAGGCATCTCCTGCAAGCAGTCGCTCTGTGCAAGCTGAGACAGAGCAAACGAGTCAGACATATCACCAGCCAGTAACGGCGTAGTCGTAGTTTGAACCAGCAGACGGCGCAAGGGGGCGACTTCGACGTTCTGCTGAAAACGGCGACAATACTCCAACAGCTGCGCGTCCCTGAGACTCTCTCCAGCCAGTCGGGGAAAAGGAATCTCTTCCAGCAACGCATGGATCAGATTACCAAAACCGGGCCCGGCCGGGAGCGATAATTCGGGTTCCTCAATTCGCCGCGGCCGCTCAGCATCCATATTGTCACGCCTGTCCTCTTTCAGCGCAAAAAAATCAGGATCAGACTCAGGTTCATCTGGATCGTTGAATGAAAGATGTGCCAACGAGCTATAACTGTGCAGGCGCCATCCTGCCTCAAGATCTTTTCGCCGCTTCGTCCGACAGACCAAAACCTCATGATCCGGTTCAGACAGAACCACCGGCACCTGAACTGTATCAAGACCCAGCGCTTGATACTCACCACCCAGTTCACCACTCAACTCTCGTAACAGACGCTCCTGCTCCAGGCCATCTTCTGCGTCCTGCAGACCCAATATCGAGGCCAGGGCCGTGCTCCGTGCATCAGCCACAGGCTTTCTGGCCTTCACATCAGCCCAGTACAGATAACAACGACTCACCGCGCGAGTCAGGGCCACGTAGACCAGACGCAATTCCTCGGCCCAATCCTCCTCGTTCCGCTGCTTCTGCCGGACGGTGAAGGCAGGCGAACCAATATCAAGGACAGAAGTGCCATCCTGGGCCTGACAGACCAAAGCCGGTGCATGATCATACCGGATCGAGTACCAGAGAAAGGGGCAGAAAACCACCGGGTACTGCAGCCCTTTGGCAGCATGAATCGTGACAATACGGACCGCCCGCTCATCACTCTCCAGGCGCAGTTCGCTCTTATCCGGACTGGCGCCATCACCATCAACAAGGCGCACAAGCCATTGCAGTACCTGAGTTGGCGCCAGAGCCTCCTCCTCAACGGCTGCATGAATCAACTCGAGAAGATGATTGATATTCGTGATTCGACGCTCAGACCATTCCAACTTGGCCAGGTTTTCAAAAACCCGTTCTCCAGTGAGTAGACGGCCCATCATCACCAGAAAACCCTGCTCCTGCCAACACTGAGCATAGCCCTGGAAACGCTCAAGCCAGGCCTCAGCGCCACCATCATCCAGCCAGAGCGCATGGATATCAGTTCCGCTGAGGCCAAACCAGCTGCAGGTCATGGCTGCCTTCAACAGTTCAGGATCAACAGGGGTACACACAGCCCGCAGAATCCTGATGAACTCCAGACATTCAGAACTGTCAAAGACACTTTTGCGGCTGGTCAGAACCGTCGGAATTCCAGCTCGAAGCAAGGCCTCGCGACAGGCCTGCCCCTGATTGCTATTCCGAACCAGAATCGCAATATCTCGTGCTTCGAGCCGCTCAGAATCCTCCTGATTCCCGAAGAGTAACGGACGATCCGGATCAAGCAAGGTACAAATTTCCCGAGTCAGGCTTGCAATGATCTGCTCCCGGGCCAGACCAGAAGACCAACGTCCTTTTTTATCCGAAGGGTTTTCGGGTAGATGACAACACAATAAAGAAGAAAGGTCCAGCCCGGAGCACGACAGCCCGATCTCAGCAGCATTCCGGGCCGGGGTCACTGGATGAAAGGGAGTCAAATGGGCAGTAAATAATCTATTCACCGCAGCTACCAGGTTCGGATGAGAACGATAGTTATGGCCGAGTCCGAGCAAACTAGCAGCCGACTCCCGTGCCCGGTAATAGGCGTGAATATCGGCCCCGCGAAACCGATAAATGGCCTGTTTGGGGTCACCTATTAAATAGAGGTACTGTTGAGCGCTGCCAAAAAGTGTCGAAAAGATTTGGTACTGACGCTGATCCGTGTCCTGGAACTCATCAATCAGGGCGACCTGAAAACGTTCGCCAATGGAGCAGCGCAGCTGTTGAGCTCGCGGCCCCACAAGAGCTTGTGAGAGCAGGGTGATCAGATCATCAAAACCCAAACGGTTCCGTCGCAGCAATCCCTGAGTTACCTGCCCATGAAGTCCGCGTACCAGATGACCGCGAAACGTAAGCCGCAAATCCCGAATTGCTGCCTCACAGGTCGCAACTTCACTCTGCGGCAGGGCCCAGGATTCGACCAGATCCAGTCGTTTTTCCACCGAGCGGATCTTGTTGCCATTCAAACAGGCCAGCATTCCCGCTTGCGCAAGGCGTGCCAGATCTTTTGGGAGTCGGGGGCTGCGTCCATGACAAAAATCATCGATCCCCTGCCACCATTCGTTGAAATCAGCAGTCATAGGCTTCTTAAACAACCCCTGCCCCAGGGCCTCATTTAAACGCATAAAAAGCCTCTCCTGATGCTGCTGCCACCAGAGGCTTAAATTTTTTCTTCCCTCTGCATAAGCCGCCAGCCCATCCTCCAAGGATCTCGGCTCAGGTTCAATCTGATCCCAGAATGCCCCGTTGCTTTTAACGCTTTGATACAGGGCAGCCGGAGTCGGATAGGCCGCCACCAACGGCGCACATTCATCAGGAGAAAGGTCATAGAGCTGCCGTCTCCAGTAATCTTCAACCACCTCCTGCACCACCAGACGGGTGTCGGCCAGCAGGTGTGCATCAAAGAGCAGACCACTGTCGAGTGCCTGCTCACGGAGCACACGCTGACAAAAACCGTGAATAGTGAAGATCGAGGCCCGGTCCATATCCAACAAAGCCTGCTCCAGTCGAGCCACAGCCAGATCTCGATCTTTAATCTCAGCCAGCCATTGCTCCAGCGTCGCATCTCCACCTCCCCGGCCACCAACCAAGGCCATCCGGGCTTCAACGATTCGAGACCGGATCCGTCCCCGCAACTCCTCGGTGGCCGCTTGCGTAAAGGTAACCACCAAAATACGGTCCACGGCAACATCACGCTCAACAATAAACCTGAGAACCAGCATGGCCAAAGCATACGTTTTACCTGTCCCGGCACTGGCCTCCACCAGATTCACCCCTGATGTCAAAGGAGTGACAGCCGCTTCAAAGAGCTGGAAATCAGTGCTCATCCATGGCCTCCCGGATCATGGGAAACAACTCTTCACAGCAGGCAACAAAATCTGCACCCAGGATTTCTTCCGTTGTGAATCCACGGCAAAGCAAAGACAACTCCTCCTCCCTGCCTTTTTCCAGGCTCTGTTCCAACTCAAGCATGGCTTTGGCCAAACAGGTCTCCTGTTCATCCGATTTAAGCCGGGCTTTAAAATATTTCACAGCCGCAGCTGCCAGCAAGGGACTCGGCTGACAACACCCCTGAACATACATCTCAAGCAAACGAACAAGTCGCCCCCGAGCATCATCCATAGCAGTAAACCTGCTCGTCCGATCTTTGGTCAGACACAGCGTTTGCCCCTGGCCCTCATCAAGACAGAGCATCACCAGATGATGAAGCAGGGAATAAAACAGATCACGGGCGCCCCATGTCCCATAGCGGGTCAGGAGTTGACCGTGTTCATGCAAATGACCCAGCCGACCAGAGAGATGAAAAGAACCAAGATCAAGAGCAAAAACACGAGACGGGAGCTGTACACCAAGTCCCGCCTCACTCATCCTCAGAACAAAAACTTTTAATTCCTCAAACTTATCAGCAAAACTCAGTCGCCCTGGAGTACCTTGCGGCCATCGTCCCAGGGCCATGAGACGGGTTACAATTTGCTCTGACTCCTGACCCGCGCAGATGGCCTGGATAATCTCACCTTCAACACTGTACCGATCCAGTCCACTCAACTCGAAAGGCTCACTCACCCCGGAAAAAGCGCGAGGTGAATCAAGGCGAATCCCCAAACAACGTCGGACAAACCATTTCCAGGGGTTGGCAAAGAAGGTGCAGAGATCTGCAAAATCAATTTCCCGCGCCGGTTCCGGCAACGTTCCCTGCCACCAGACGTCCATCTGTTTCATATCTGTCTGGTCTGTCTGGTGCTGTGCCTGAGCAAGTGTTTGTGCGACGGCAAAGGCCTCACGGTCATAGCTGAACAGAGTTGAATGAGCCCGGAAATAATCACGGGCAAAGGGATGAAGGTGGTGACTGCGAAACAGCGGCTCCAATTGATACTGACTGCGAAGGAGATCGAGCAGTTCACTGATCAACAATGAAGGTGGAATTTCCTCGTTATTACGAGCTGAACGCCCCACGTAGCTCAAATAAAAAAACTCGCGCGCACTTGTCAGAGCCTCGAGAAACTGGTAGCGGTCATCACTGCGACGCGAACGGTCACCCGGACGACTCTTTTCAGTCAGAAGGTCAAAGGGCAGCCCCTGATCCGCACGGGGAAAGGCGCCATCATTAAGACCCAAAAGACAGACGGCCCGAAACGGTATCGATCGCATGGGCAGCATTGAGCAAAAAGTCAGACGGCCACGCAAAAAACCGGCACTCCCGCCCTCACCCTCCAGCTGACGTTCCAGCCAGTAACGAATCACTGCCAGGGACACCGGGGCGTTATGAACCTCAGCCATGTCCTTGCCGCCACACTCTGCCAATACAAGAAGAATCCTGGCGAGTACTGCAGAGGTATCATCGTTGTCCTCACCCAAAAGACGATGGGAATAATCA
>JACNLK010000078.1 GCA_014381505.1 Candidatus Desulfatifera sulfidica
CGCCGAATGCACCCCACCCCCCCCCCAGGACCCACGCCTTCTTAACCAGCTGCGCGAGTCGAATTGAGTGCATCTTCACCCCGGGCCTTCTCCTCTTCCATCCCGATCTCGGTGCCCGCGCCGACATTGATGACGGCAACACCGCCGATCAGCTTGGCAAGACGCTCCTGGAGCTTCTCACGATCATAGTCTGAGCTGCTGTCTTCAATCTGATTGCGAATCTGCTTGACACGAGCCTCAAGTTTTACAGTATCGCCGGCACCATCAATAATGGTGGTATTGTCTTTATCAACCACAATACGCTTGGCAGTACCCAGGTCATTAATGGTCACGTTCTCAAGCTTGATTCCTAAGTCCTCGGTGATAACCTGTCCGCCGGTGAGGGTGGCAATATCTTCCAGCATGGCCTTACGACGATCGCCAAAGCCTGGGGCCTTGACAGCCGCAACATTCAGGGTACCACGAAGCTTATTGACAACCAGAGTGGCCAGGGCCTCGCCGTCTACGTCCTCGGCGAGAATAAACAGCCCCTTGCCCATCTTGGCTACGGCCTCAAGTACAGGGAGCAGATCCTTCATGCTGGAGACCTTCTTCTCAACCAGGAGAATGTAGGGGTCTTCCATGTTGACTTCCATGCGATCGGGATCGGTCACAAAGTAGGGAGAGAGGTAACCGCGATCAAACTGCATACCCTCAACCACGTCCAGGGTAGTGTCCATGGACTTGGCCTCTTCCACGGTGATAACACCTTCCTTACCAACCTTGTCCATGGCCTCGGCAATGATGTTACCGATGGTCTCGTCGCTGTTGGCAGATATGGTACCAACCTGGGCAATCTCTTTCTGCTCTTTAGTGGGAGTGGCGATCTTCTGAAGCTCGGCCACGACAACAGCAACACTCTTGTCAATGCCGCGCTTGATCTCCATGGGATTGCCGCCGGCAGCAACCAGCTTCACACCTTCGGTGTAAATGGCCTGAGCCAGAACCGTCGCAGTGGTGGTACCGTCTCCGGCAACGTCAGACGTCTTCGAGGCAACCTCGCGAACCATCTGGGCGCCCATGTTCTCAAATTTGTCACTGACCTCAACCTCTTTGGCCACGGTCACACCATCTTTAGTGATGGTTGGTGCGCCGTATGATTTTTCAATGAGGACATTACGACCCTTGGGACCGAGGGTAACTTTTACAGCATTAGCAAGAGTATTGACGCCGGCAAGTACTGATTCGCGAGCCTTTACTCCGTATTTGATATCTTTTCCAGCCATGTTCAAATCTCCTTATCGCATTCCCGCATTGTGCAGAAATTCAACAAATATTTTCAGGGTTATTCGTTATATTAAGCCTCAATCACGCCGAGGATATCATCCTCACGCATGATCAGGTAATTCACACCCTCAACCTTGACATCAGTTCCGCCATATTTGGAAAACAGAACCCGATCACCCACTGCAACTTCCATGGCCACGCGCTCACCTTTATCATTGAGCTTACCGTTACCAACAGCGACAACCTCACCCTCGGCCGGTTTTTCCTTGGCGCTGTCAGGGATAATAATTCCACCAGCGGTCGTAGTCTCTTCTTCCAGCCTCTGCACAAGCAGACGATCATTCAATGGACGAATCTTCATGTACTTCCTCCTACACAATCTTCTGTTTTAATTCACAATTGGGGAAATCCCCGGTTACCTATCTGTTTCCCGGCCTACTTGGACCGGGCCATTAAAAACTGTGCAAAACAATAGGTGTGCTTTTCTAAAAATCAAGGGGAGTAAAGACAAAAAATCCTTACTCCCCCTAACCAATGAAAAATATAATATTTTTTCAGATCAGCCCACACGCACTACCCAGCGGAAAGGATCCTCACTTCGACCGCCCTGAATAGCCTGCAGTTCCTCAAAAAGACGGGCAGACAATTCTCCAGTCTCATTGTTGTTGATGATATATTTCTGATCGCGGTAACAGAGCTCACCCACAGGTGAAATCACGGCTGCGGTACCGGTTCCAAAGGCCTCCTGTAGTGTATTGTCCTCACAGGCGGCAAGAAGCTCATCGATTGTAATCTGGCGCTCCACCACTTCAACACCCCAGGACCTGACCAATTGCATGACCGAATCACGAGTGATACCAGCCAGTATGGAACCGCCCAGAGGCGGAGTAATCAGTTGATCATTAATCCTGAAGAAGATATTGGATGTGCCAACTTCCTCCACATAGCGACGCTCACAGGCATCAAGCCACAGGACCTGGGTATAACCGGCCTTGGCCGCCTCACGTCCGGCCATAATACTGGCGGCATAGTTCCCGGCTGTCTTCACATTGCCGACCCCGCCTTTGACCGCACGCACATACTTATCGGTCACAAAGATTTTGGTGGGGTTGAATCCTTCGGCATAATAAGCGCCAACCGGGCTCATGATCACATAAAAATAATACTCCTCAGACGGGCGCACGCCCAGAGCCGCTTCTGTGGCAATCATGGTTGGTCGAATATAAAGAGTCGCCCCTTTATTCGTGGGAATCCAGTCACGATCGAGATAGACCAAGGCTTTGAGCCCTTTAAGAACCTTCTCCACGGGCAGACGCGGCATGCACATACGCAGGGCCGAAGTGTTCATCCGCTCAAGATTATCCTGGGGACGAAAAAGAAATACCTGTCCATCCTCATTCTTGTAGGCCTTGAGTCCCTCAAAAATGGCCTGTCCATAATGGAAGACCATGGCCGCCGGATCAAGCTGGAAGTCCTGATAAGGACAGATTTTGGCATCATGCCAACCCTTTTCCTTGTTCCAGGTCATGCGTAACATGTGATCAGTAAAATGAGCACCGAAACCGAGTTTATCCTGGGCCGGTTTTTCCTTCAGGAGAGCAAGATCTGTCTTCTCCACAACAATTTCAAGATTATCCCACATGACAACTCTCCTGTTTCAAGCTAAATTCTCTTTTCTTCATTGGCATTCCACTATATACTTGAGAAAAATAATTTTCAGGATCATAGCATGTTTCACCATTCTCGTCACAGAGAACTAGTCGTGCGTGCGAAATTTCACGCGCCTTGCGCTCATCACTCACCAGCCCCTCAACATGACAAATCAACAAGCGCCTCTCACCCCCCAGCGTCCCAGCATGATGCGCATCCACTATTTTATTCTGGTCTTTCTCCTCTCGATCTTTTTTATGGGGCAGATCTTTTGGCCTTTCTGGTCGATTTTAGTCATGTCCTTCATCCTCTCCAGCCTGTTTCGCCCCATCTATGCGTTCTTTAACCGCAGACTCTCTGAAACTCTGGCTTCAACCATCACCTGTTTCCTGATCATCATCATCGTCTTTGTCCCGACCTTTTTCTTCATCAGTGCCCTGTCCAACGAGGCTTTAAGCCTCTACAACTGGGGTCGGGATGCCAAGATCGGCATGACACTTCAAACCCTGACCCAGGAAAGCGAGACTGTCGCCAGGATCCAACTCTATCTCAATGAATTCGGCCTTAATTTCCAACCAACACAGATCAGCGACACCATCACCTCGCTTGCCAAACAGGGCGGACTGTTTCTCTATGATCAGGGCCGGGCATGGGCGGCCAATATTATGCAATTCATCTTCCTGTTTTTTATGATGATTGTGGTTATTTTCTTCCTACTTATCGATCTCGACCGGCTCCTCAATTTTCTCATCAAGCTTTCCCCCCTTCCCAACGACGAAGACCGACTTCTCCTGGCCAAATTTCAGGAAATTGCCAATGCTATTCTCAAGGGCAACGGCATTTGCGGACTCATTCAGGGAACAATCGGGGGGGCGGTCTTTGCGATTATGGGGCTCAACTCCCCTATCCTCTGGGGTGGACTCATGGTGATCCTCGCCTTCCTGCCGATCTTCGGTATCGGTCTGATCATGGTCCCGGCAGCCTTGATCCTTGCCTTCAATGAGCAGATGGGGGCCGGTATTTTTCTCTTTTTCTTCTATATCGCCCTCTCTTTTTCCATGGAGTATGCGGTCAAACCGAAGATGGTCGGCAACGAAGTCAAGATGCACACCCTGCTGGTCTTCTTGGCTATCATCGGGGGTATCAGCGTCTATGGCATTCTCGGCATTATCTACGGCCCACTGATTATCACCGCCTTCATGACCCTCTCAGAGATCTATTTGAAAAAATACGACGAATTCGTGCAACAAATCTAATCCATCAAGCTGATGGTATGATGCCTCTACAGATAATAAAAATACGTCCAGGTGCCACACTTTTCCTGGGAACCATATTTCTTTTGCTCTCTTTGCTGGCAACCTCATCTTCATCCATGAATGTCCAGGAAAAACCCTCGCAATGCCCGGCATAGTCTCCCGGGGGAACTACACATAATGACACATAATCATCGTATTGTTCTGCCCAGTCGGTTCGAGGGAACCGTCCTGTTGGAATCCGGGGAAAGACTGACACCTCCCGCAGACTGGGCCTTTCTCAAAGCCGGCGACGCAGCAATAACCAGAAGCGTAAAGGCTAAAGGCCCGACTTGGATTGTGCAGGTTCGCAAAGGTAAGAGACTCACGTCAAAGGGAATTTGGGCCAACAAGGTACATATCCGGGAATCACGCAAGGAAGTCGAAGCCAGGCGAGCGACCCCTGAATATGAACAGCAAAGGGCAAAAGACCTGGCCAGACGTGAGACCAAGCACAACACCTATGTCTCTGCATTTTGTTCGGAGGTCGTCTGTTTTCTCGATTTTCATCCAAAATATCAAGCAGAGGCAGCCCTTCTTGCGGAAAAAGTAACCGCACACTCAACCCCTGTCGGGAGCGGAACAGTTGCGAGGACCAGACGAATTCCAGTGGAGCAACGGGCAGAATCTGCAGTGATTGCCTGGCTTCGACACGAGACCACAGCGTACGACTCAATGAGTATCGCACGGATCAAGGGACGAAGAAGAGAAATTCGCAGACAACTTGCAGCGCGGTCTCTCGAAACACTGAAAGCCTACCGTCAGGGGCAGGAAATTTCCGAAAACTGCCCCCTGAAAAAAGCATTGGCCTGAGATCATTCCATGAAATCATTTCATACCATTCCCGGGGAAACCCGAAAACAGATCAAATATGTCCTGACCGATATTGATGATACACTGACCCTGGACGGAAAACTGCCGGCTGTTGCTTACACTGCCATGGAACAACTCCAGCAAGCTGGAATCAAGGTCATTCCCATCACCGGTCGCCCGGCTGGCTGGTGCGACCACATAGCCAGAATGTGGCCTGTGGATGGTCTGGTGGGTGAAAACGGGGCTTTTTATTTTTATTACGACAACCAGGGCCGCAGAATGATACGCCGTTTCTGGCGAAGCGATGAGCAGCGAAGAACAGATCAGCTAAAACTGGCCCAGATCCAGAAGGAAATACTACAAAACGTTGCCGGGTGTGCAGTGTCCGTGGATCAACCCTATCGGGAGGCAGATCTGGCCATTGATTTTTGTGAGGACGTCCCCCCACTCCCCATGTCGGAGGTGAAGAAAATTGTTTCGATTTTTGAAGCGGCAGGGGCCGTTGCCAAGATCAGCTCAATTCATGTAAACGGCTGGTTTGGAGAGTATGATAAACTGACGATGACCAGAAGATTTTTCGCAGAAATTTTTCAGATTGACCTGGAGAAACACAAAAACTCAATAGTCTTCTCGGGAGATTCCCCAAACGATGCACCCATGTTTGGTTATTTTCCCAACAGTGTCGGGGTGGCCAATGTTCTCGAATTCGGAGATGAACTCGAAAACAAACCAGCCTGGATCACTCAGGAAAAAGGCGGAAACGGCTTTGCGGAGATGGCCGATATCCTTCTCTCCCGCTGAGAGTACAATCAGCGGGATTTAAATGATCCGCTTTCTAATATTGGTCACCAGCAGCTCTGCTACAATAACTACAACAAAGATACTCAGCAGAACAACTGAAACTCGATCCCAGTAAAACAGATTCAGAGCGGTATCAAGTACCATACCGATTCCACCAGCCCCAACAAGTCCAATGACTGCGGATTCCCGCACGTTAATATCCCACCTGAAGAGAAAAATTCCCCAAAAAGCAGGCGCAACCTGGGGCCAGTACGATTTCACAAAAACGCTCAGCCAAGGGGCACCGGCAGCAGTCAAGGCTTCAACCGGACCGGGATTTGTCTCCTCAAGGGCTTCTGCCAAAAGCTTACCCACAAAGCCTACCGACCTGAAGCCAATTGCTATGGTTCCGGCAAGGGGGCCGGGGCCGAAAACTGCCACAAAAAGCAGGGCCCAGACCAGCGAATTAACCGATCGGGAGGAGACAAGAATAAGTTTTGCCAACCAGTGCAGGGCCGGTACCCGGACAATATTATTGGCTCCCATGATCCCCACTGGCACGGCCATCAGGACGCCCAGCAGCGTTCCGAGTGTGGCTACGTGGAGCGTCTCCATCAAAGCATGATGGATGCCCTGCGGATAATAGGCATAATCCAGGGGCCACATGCGGGCCAGCAGATCTGCAACCTGAGTCGGCGCGTCAAGAAGAAATTCAGGAATAACCTCAACGGTGCGGAGAGAAATCGACAGAGCCAGCGCAAATCCGAAAAAAACGATAAAGCGAGCCATCCGTTCACCAAAGGTGAACCTCTCCCATGTATTTACTTTTATTTCGCTCACTGGAACACTTTCTTAATTTGGACGGACATGAACTCGCTCATCATAACAAGAGCAATGATCGAGAGAAGAATGGCCGCCAGAAAATCATAGTCAAAACGTTGGAAGGCAGCAAACAAAGTTCCGCCAACTCCACCGGCACCGACAATGCCGACCATGGTTGAGTTGCGCAGATTGACATCAAACTGATAGGATGAAAAACCGATAAACCGATTGAGTACCTGTGGCAAGACCCCATACACAATAACACTGCTAAACGGTGCCCCACTCGCACGTAATGCTTCAAGGGGTTTCATGGAAATCTCTTCAATTGCCTCAGCGAACAGTTTACCAATAAATCCAATCGACGCCAAAACCAGGGTCAGAATACCGGCCAAAGGACCAAAACCGACCGCTTTAACAAAAAGAATGGCAATAATGACCGGATGAAATGATCGACACAGCGCGATAAAGGTCCTGAATGGCCAGGTAACCCAGTTCGGCAACAAATTTCTGGCCGCACATAAGCCAATGGGAAGCGAACACAAGATGCCAAAAACCGAAGCGATCACTGCCATCTGAACAGTCTCCAGCAAATTGCCAAGCAAGAGCTGCCAACGCGTAAAATTCGGAGGAATCATTTCGCTCAGAAAATCAGCGCCATTTCCCAGTCCTGCAACAAATCGCGTCCAGGAAACATCGAGAAAATTTGCAGCATAGATGGCATATAAAATTGCCAAAACCCAGCCAAATCGCCCCCACCAATTCGCCTTGAATGGGGAGCTGTGCTTTACTTTTACCACGCCTGTCATTGCAACCAACTCGCTCCACCATAGATTGTTTTCAAGTGTTCTTCGGTCAGCTCAGATGGAGGACCATCAAAAACAATGCCGCCGTTCGACAAGCCAACGATCCGCGAAGTAAACCGTTTTGCCAGTTCAACGTCATGGATATTAATAACAAGTGGGATATCATGGGCCTCTGAAAGGGCCACCAGCAATTCCATGATCTCCACACTGGTCTTGGGATCAAGCGACGAGGTCGGCTCATCAGCCAGCAGGACATGAGGATCCTGCATGACTGCCCGGGCAATACCCACCCGTTGACGCTGACCGCCTGACAGGCTGTCGGCCCGCTGGCGTGCAAAGTCGTACAGCCCCATGGACTCGAGCAGCTCATACGCCTGATCAATATCCGTCTGAGGATATTTTCGCAGCCACGCCCGCCAGGGTGTAAGATAGCCTAAACGGCCGCAGAGGACATTTTCCATCACAGAAAGGCGCTCCACCAGATTAAATTCCTGAAAAACCATACCAATCTTGCGGCGCGCTTCTCTCAGTTCGCTTCCCTGAAGCTTGGTGATATTTTCTCCGCTGATAAAGACATTGCCAGCGGTTGGTGGAATCAACTTATTCACACATCGGATCAGTGTACTCTTACCCGTACCTGAGGCACCGATAATGGCAACACTGCTCTTTCCCTGGACCTCAAAACTGATGTCCTTCAGGATCGGCTTCCCGGGCACATATTCCTTGAACAGGTTTTCGATTCGGATCGATCTTTGGGGAAGAGATACCTGCATATTGTTTTGGTCGGTGGTCATAGCAATCTAGCTTGCTGCATCAGCAGCAGAAACTCCTAAAAGAATAAGGGCACCACATCACAGTTCCGTGACGTGGTGCCCCTGAAAAAGCGACTTACTGTTTGGCTTTTTGCTTAGCTGCTTTTGCTGCTTTCTTGGCTGCTTTCTCAGCATCCTGCTGCGCCATTTTCTTCAGACCGTCCTGATTATAAGAGGTACCGGTAGATTCGGCGATATCGCGGATAACCTTCCAATCCTCTTGATAGGTAATTGGAAAGAAACGATCAGCGCCGCCAAAGGTCTCCTGCATGTCAGGGGTAAAGCGGTATGAATAAAATGCATCAACGATCTTTTTCACGAGGTCCGGATGCAGGTTATTGGCATAACCAAAAGAGGACGTGGGAAACTTGGGACTCGTAAAAATGATATTAATATCATCGGCATTCACCCGGCCAGCGCCGACCATGCGATAATAAACATCTGAGGCAACCGGAGCAGCATCATAGTCGCCATGAACTACGCCGAGAATGGACTGATCATGCTTACCTGAGTAGACCACGGTATAATCCTGATCCGGAACGATACCATGCTGCGGGAAGATAGCCCGAGGAGCAAGGTTTCCGGAGTTAGATGAGGCGGAGGTATGAGCAATACGCTTGCCCTTGATATCCTCAAGAGTCTTGATACCACTGTCTTTTCTGGTCACCACAATCAGATTATAACCCTGAAAGCTCTCGGCATCACCCTTGACTGCGATGGGCACATAGCCAGCCAGATTTACACCAAATCCTGTGGGCCCAGTGGAGAAGCCGGCAATATGAAGACGGCCGGAACGCATGGCCTCAACCTCAGCTGCATTGGACTGTACAGTATAATAAACGACTCGTTTGCCGGTTGCTTCTTCCAGGTATTTCTGAAAATCAGAAAAAGCGTCCTTGTAAACCGCAGGATCTTCAACCGGAGTGTAAGTAAAAACAAGGGTCCGGGGGTCCTTCCAGTCTTTTTTATTCTTGGGTGTATCTGCAACAAGATCCATATTCTCATCGCAATACATTTCGTCCAGCGTACCACGATTCTTGCAGTCATCAGCCGCAAAGGCGATACCTGCCATCAATGAAAATGCCATCAAGAATGCGAGAATTTTTTTCATCTTTTTCGACCTCTCTTCTTTGAGATTACGTAAAGAACACCTGCAATGAATACTTTTACAGATATTCCAAGTGAGACTCCCAAAATCCAACTTAAGGGAACCTTAATAATATTCTGTCTAAAAATTACTTCTCACTTATTATTACGTCTTTTATTCCACAGTCTTCGTATCCACGATACTTCTTACTTTCCAATATGTTACAAAAACACAGGCAACACAATACAGTCTGTATCGCACACACTCAACTCTCCATGACAACACATCGCCAAAGACGGAAAGGTGGGATTAGAACAGAAAATATTTATACGTTCAAGGTATTCCTGCTTCCCAAAATCAACTTATGGGCCCCCAGAGTGTGTGTTTTTATCAAACAAACAACTCCCGCAAACCGGGGCGAGCAAAACCACCATTTCATGAAAGATCCCCGCCTGTTTCCTGAAATAACTTAAAGTCAAAGACATCGAGTACACCTCTCAGTACCATGTCGTTCATAACATAATCAAACGGTATCGTTTTCATAACAAAATGGCATTGACTTCCAACCGGCCCTTTTGTAGTCATTATTCATGGGATCAATGCAATCTCGCACTGCCAATAATATCAAATACCGGGTACTTTCTTCCGTGGAGCACGCATATTATGAATAGTCAGCAACTTGGCAAGACCGCGCTCTCTGTCACTCCGCTTGGCCTTGGCCTGGCGGCATTGGGACGCCCTGGATATATCAACCTGGGACATGCCGATGACCTGAGTCATAATCATGATATTGCAACAATGGAAACCCTGGCGCATACAGTTCTGGATGCGGCCTGGGAGGGAGGGATACGTTATTTTGACACGGCCAGATCGTACGGAAAAGCAGAAGAATTCCTCGGTTCCTGGCTGGAAAAACGAGACATTAAAACAACCGCTGCAACCATCAGTTCCAAGTGGGGCTACACCTACACGGCCGATTGGCAGGTCAATTTACCACAAGGCCAGAAACATGAGGTGAAAGAACATTCACTACCAGTTTTGCAACGTCAAATCCCAGAAAGCAAGGCCTTGCTCGGCAACCATCTTGACATATACCAGATCCACTCAACAACACTGGACAGCGGTGTTCTGACCAACGAGGCCGTCTTGAAGGAGTTGGCTCACCTGCGTAATAGCGGCATGGCAATAGGACTGTCCGTCACCGGAACACAGCAGGCTGATACAATCCTCCGGGCGCTTGAAATTGAATTCGACGGCGCTTTGCTCTTTTCGACCGTCCAGGCAACCTGGAACCTGCTGGAACAGTCCACAACAACAGCTTTGCAGACAGCACACGAGGCAGGACTGGGGGTTATTAGCAAGGAGGGGATGGCCAACGGCCGCTTGACTCTACGCAACACTATGCCGGATTTTCAACGACAAATTGACTTGTTGCAAACACTGGCAGAGGCGCAAAACAGCACCATAGATGCCTTGGCGTTAGCGGCGGTCATTAATCAGCCGTTTATTGATGTAGCCTTGAGCGGTGCTGCATGCGTTGCACATCTGCAGTCCAACCTGCAAGCGCTGAAAATAAGATGGGATGACGATTTGGCAGAACGCCTGCGCGAATTGGTGGAGCCTGTCCAAAGCTATTGGCACACCCGCAGCCAATTAGCCTGGAATTAAAGAGGGTGTTCAAAATTCTGTGTCAGTAAACTAAAAGCTGATATATTCAGCTA
>JACNLK010000082.1 GCA_014381505.1 Candidatus Desulfatifera sulfidica
CCACCGTATTGAGTAATGAGCTGATTGATCTCATTAAAGATATCCTCGGGCTTTGTATAGTTCATGGTATACCCCATGCGCTGCGAGAACTCCTTGAAAATGAGCCAGTCGGGTTTGGCCTCCCCCGGAGCATCAACTGCTTTACGGACTCTCTGGACACGACGCTCGGTACAGGTGAACGTCCCATCTTTTTCTGCAAAACAGGCCGCCGGAAAGACAACATCAGCCATCTTGGCCGTCTCGGTGAGAAAGATATCCTGGACAATCATGAAATTAAGTTTTTCAATGGCTTTAATGGCATGCAGGGCATTGGGATCAGCCAGAACCGGATCCTCACCAAAGACATAAAGCCCATGTATTTCATCATCTAAAATACCATCCCAGACATCGGTGGCAGCCTTTCCAGGGCGTCGCGGTAACTTGACCTGCCACATCTCTTCATAGCGATCAAAAACATCGTCATTTCCAAGACCGGTGTAACCGGGCAGAGTACTGAACAAGGCACCCATATCACAGGCCCCCTGGACATTGTTCTGGCCGCGCAGGGGATTTACGCCCCCACCTGCGACTCCCATCTTGCCACAGAGCATGGCCAGGTTGGCAATACTCTTGACGTTATCAGTTCCTGAAGCATGATGAGCCAGCCCCATACCGTAGTAGATGGCACATTTCTTACCCGGAGAGGCATAGAGACGTGCAGCTGCCCGAAGCTGATCCTCATTGATACCGACGATTTCCTCGACCAGTTCAGGGGTGTATTTGGCAGTTACAGTCTCAAGTTCTTCGAAATTTTCTGTACGCTCCTCAACAAATTTCTTATCATACAGCTTCTCTTCAATGATCACCCGAACCATGCCGTTCAGGAGCGCCACATCAGAACCGGGGTTGGATCGCAACCAGATATCTGCATCATCCGCAAAGGCTGTACGACGCGGATCCACAACAAGAAGCTTCGCGCCATTGTTTACGGCCTGGTGCATCCTGAGTCCGATGGTCGGATGGCTGGTATCGGCATTGGAGCCGATGATCATGATCACATCTGACCGACCAATGTCGCCAATGGAGTTGGTCATTGCGCCGCTACCAAAAGAAATGGCCAAACTGGCCACAGTGGGAGCGTGTCAGAGTCTGGCGCAATGATCGATATTATTCGTACCGATCGATGTGCGCATGAACTTTTGCATGAGAAAATTTTCTTCGTTAGTCGCGCGTGCACAACTAAAACCTGCTATAGAATCAGGACCATACATGGCCTTCAAGTCTTTCAGACGACGGGCGGCAAAGTCGTAGGCCTCATCCCAGGTGGATTCAACCAAGACGCCGTTTTTACGAATCAATGGTTTGGTCAGTCGCTCTTTGGAATGAATAAACTCATGGCCAAAACGTCCCTTAACACACAGTGCACCAAAATTTGGTGCCTGCTGAGGATCGGCAACGACCTCGATAACAGTCTTCCCCTGGACACGAAGGATAATCTGACAACCAGCGCCACAGTAAGGACATGTTGAGCGCACCTCGTTGATGGGCTCACTGTGCATGGGAATGGTCTGAGCTTTCTTGTTCAGGGCACCAGTGGAGCAGTTATCCACACACTTACCACAGGAAACACAGTTGTCTTTGAAGGTAATGGTCAGCCCCTGAGGCCGGCCCTTGTCATCAAGGCTCTCGGCTGCAACATCAAGGGCATCATATTCACAACTCAACTCACAACGCTTACAGAACACACACTTATTGCGATCAACCACAATCATTGCATGTGAAGAATCCATGGGGTAAACGGGAACTGTCCCCATGCCTGTTTTGTTTATATTAACGTTATTCTCAATGGAAAGATTTTTAAGATCACAGCGGTCAAAAGCGGTACAGCCACAGGAAAGACAACGTTCGGCCTCACGCTTTGCCATCATCTCAGTAAAGCCAAGCTTCACTTCACCAAAATCCTGACTGCAGATTTCAGGTGGACGGGTGGGCATTTTTTCACGGAGCTTGACGTTGACACCGTCAAAATTTTTGAGATCCACATCGTCAAAAGACTTACCACGTGTAAAATTAAAACGGCTATCTGCAGGATCTTTCTCCACATCCATGACAAATGCATGAATATTATTTGCAGCGCGACGAGCTGAAACAACAGCCTGAATCACTGATTTGGGTCCACTGACTGCATCACCTGCTGCAAAGACGCCTTCAATATTGGTCTGAGAAGACCTGATATTGGTATCGATCGTTTTGCGGATACTGAGTTTAATGGACTCCTCAAGCTCACCGCCTGTAAATGTTTCCTCAGCAGCTGACTGACCCAATGCCGTAACAATAGAATCCACATGAAGGATATTGGATGTCCCTTCCATGGGGATGGGCTCGCGAATACCTCGTTTATTGGGCTCACCGAGTTTCATTCGCACCAGTTCCAGCTGAAGCCGCGAAGAATCACTGCCTGTCTCGCTGATTTTAACTGGAGAGGCCATGAGCAGAAACTGCGTCCCTTCTTTTTCGGCCTCTCGAATATTCCTCTGATGGGCTGGCATCTCAATGCGGGCACGAGGGTAGACTACCGTCACCTCTTCAACACCTTGGCGAATCAAGGTGCGGGCAACTTCCATGGCAACATTATTCCCACCAATGACAGCAGCACGCTTGCCCAAGTCAAACTCACGTCCCTTGGAAACCCGACGTAAAAAATCTCCCGCCTTATGAACCTGAGGATTAAAGGCTCCCTCGACCTCAAGGGGAGTATCAATTCCGACGCCAGTCCCTAAAAAGACAGCACTGAAACCCTGATCTCTTAAACTCTGAATTGTAAAATCACGCCCCCAGCGCTGATTGAGCTTAACTGAGATTCCAAGGCGCAGGACAGTTTCTATCTCGTAGTCAAGAACATCACGAGGAATGCGGTATTCAAGAAAACCATAACGCAATGCGCCGCCAAGCTTTGGGGCGGCCTCGTAGATGGTTACGTCATGGCCACGACGGGTAAGAAAATATGCAGCTGTCAATCCAGCTGGTCCTCCACCAATGACAGCTATCCGTTTTCCGGTGGGTTCATCTTTAGGAATATCCAGCCTGATCTCGTGGCTCATGCACCAGTCGGCAACAAAGCGCTTCAGGTGATTGATCGAGACGGGGTCATCGACAAGAATCCGGCGACATCGGGTCTCACAGAAACGGGGGCAGACCCGACCAACCGAGAAAGGAAGCGGATTGCGATCCATCACCAGACGCAGGGCTTCAACATACTGTCCCTTGGCAACATGGGCGATATACCCCTGAACATTAATCTGACCAGGGCAGGTCAGATTACAGGGCGCCTTGCAGTCACCAAAATGCGTTTCGGCCAGAATACCGAGTCTCTCTTGACGATGAGCCATGATCTGCTCAGAGGATGTAATAACGGCCATCCCCCCTTCTGCCTGTGTGCGGCATGAATGAACAAGACCTTCGTGACCTTCCACCTCAACCACACAGATTCCACATGGATCTGAGGAAGACTTACCATCCACATGGCAGAGAGTTGGGATAGCGATATCGGACCGACGGGCCACCTCGAGGATGGTTAAACCGGACTCGGCTACAATTTCAGCACCATCTATGGTGAGTGTTACAGTAGTCATACTAAGTTAGTCAGCTCTATTGCATTGATGGGATAAACTGCGAGCAAAACTCTGAAACGAAGACCAGAAGGTCGATCGATCCGGATAGTGTTTGTTACAGATATCATCCTGTTATTATTGCCTTCTCAAAATAATGAAAGACAATGACAAGGTAGATCTAAAATTTTACAATGTCGTTTTATTTAGAAGGCTTCCATTCCTTGAGGAATACTGGAAGATGACCGGCCTCACGGGGACCGATAATGATCTTCCAATCAGGCAGTTCTTCTTCCAACTCACCCTTCAGTGATGCCAGATAACCGGGAATAATCAAATCACGATGATTCACCTTTTCTGCCATACCTGAATCATTGACAAATTTAGCTATCATGTCAGCGCCAAACTTTCCGGCAGCCCATGCCGTGAGAACAGACAAGCCCTCAGTATCTTTAATGAGTAACCAGGTCGGTACCTTGGAACCCTCAATTTCACCAGAGACAATAAAATAGGTGAGTGAGAAGTTACAGGTAATGACCACTGGTGAGTCCTCACCCGGTCCGGTAAGAGGATAGACGTCCTGAGTAACAACCATGGGACGCTGGGGATCAGTGAAGATGTTCAGTCTCTCAAGCAGCAGCGGGAAGAGAATATCGCCCTGGAGATCGGAGAGAACGATGATACCTGCATACTTGGCGATCAAAACAGAGGCGATCATGGCCTCCATCATGGGATCATCACACATATCACAGGGAAAGGTGACGGTGGGAAAGCCAAGGGGCTTAAACTTGTTACGAACTGCTGCACGACGGGCAACCACGTTGTCTTCAAAGGCGGCGCGAACCGTACGGGCTCCTGTATCAATGGCAAGATCTTTGAGGCCTGCGGCCATCAAGGCCTCGGAGACCTCAACGCAATTGTCAAGATTGGTGGCCTTAACCGTCATGGCGGCACCAGCTTCCTGAGCCACAGCAGCCATTTCCTTGGCATTATCCAAGGTTGCCCCGTACAGAAGCGGCGTGCGCTCACCGCAGAGCTTGGCACCTGCTGCCAAGGTGGCAGCAGAATCGCTCATCAAGATAAGATTTGCCCGAGCTGAACCATCGAGCACCTTTTGAACCAAAGCAGTAAAGGATGCCTCATCATTCTTGGCATCTTTAACAGCTATTAAATCAGCCATCATGATCACGCCAACCCGCTCATACTCAAGACGGTTAAAGCGCTCAATGCGTCCATCGACATCAGCATCACTCATATCTGTAGAAGTGAGAACAGCAATACCGGTCTGATTGACAAAGCGTTTCTCATGACGGTAGAGACAGGTCTCGGCACCCATGGTGAACTGGCTCTCGCCAGTACCAAGCTTGATGGTGCGAATGGGCGGGGCTGAAGCCTCACCAATGGTCGCCTTGGCCTCATCACTGACGTATGGACAGTCGTCAATCTCAACCTGACCGGCGGCAACCTTCATTGCAAAGGCCAGACAAGTGGGAATGCTGCATTCGCCACAGTTCTTCTTGGGCAGCATTTTTAATATTTGAATGCCGGTTAACGCCATGGTGTTACCCTCCAGTTCTATCTAAAAGAAATAATATATTTTGTTATCAGCGGATTCGATGATGAAAAACTATACAGCTGTTTCCATTTCAAGCGCCGGATGTCCCTTCTCTTTAAGGAAGGCATAAATCTCTTCTTCAGTTGTTCCCTGCTCTTCGGTAGCAATCATGTCGTAGAGCTCGGGCATGCCGATATCCGCGCACACAGCTTTGAGCTTTTCACTGATCTCTTCCTTCAGCATCTTGGGCAACCAGACCACGCGTTTGAGACCACCCTCGGCCTTAAACAACTTGTTACTGGTCATGTAATGCTTACTCACTCCCATGAAACCTGGGGTCTGCATACCGCCACCGGCCATACCGGCCAGGGAGGTAAATTTCATCCCCGACGGAGTCATTCCAAGGTAGTCACGATTGACAACCATAATGCCATTACAGGTGGGAAGCATGGCCGCGATGGCCTCAAAGCAACCACAGGCGGTCATGGGGGCGTTCATCAGGGAATAGCAGCTGACCTCGGGCACAGCACCACGGGAAGCCTGGTTGACAAACTCATTAATTCCGGTGAAATAGCCATTATCTGGATCAGTACACTCGCCCTTATCAATGGGCTGATTGGGCCCGGTGGGATTGATCTGATAGGAGGCCTTGCCGTCAAGCCAGTTGTAGGCACCGCACATGCCGATTCGCTCGGGGGTGATGACACAGACATGACTGGGGGCAAAACTCTGGCAGAGGGTACAGGAGTAAAACACATCCTCGGTCTCATCGGTCATGGCACCCAGGCGCAGATCACGCGCGGCATAGACAGAGGCAGCGAGATCCTGGACCTCTTTGACCTTCTCTTCCAAGGTAAAGATCTTGACCTGAATCTTATCGACAATGGCACCGAACTCCTGATGAAGCTTTCCGTGAAGGACCACACCGATATGCTTGAATGAAAGACCTTTCTCAACAGCGGCCTTGCCGATACGGACCCACATGATATTCCGCTGGCCCATGTGCATGATGCCCTGGATATAGTTAATCAGGTGGTGGAACTGACGCTCAAGAATGGGCTCAAAATCAGACTGCATCTCACGGCCGGCAACCTCAACCAGGATACCCATGGGCAGGTTCTGTCCCACCTCAATATCGCAGATATCAGGACCCTCAAGGGTGACCAGACCATCTTCAACCTCATCCATGTCCTTGGAGATCAGGACCTCAACACCTGAAGTCCGGCCGCCGCCGCATTCCATGAACAGGTCATCCTTGCGAACTCGCTCGCCCTCAAAGGCCGGGCCAAAGGACATGGGGATATCAATCTTGGTCACATTGACCTTCAGTCCACGAACCTCAATGGCCTTCTGCACAATCTCATCATGGGGGATGTTTGAGACCACATGCTCGTAGGTACAGATACCCGTGGGCAGAACCTCAGGAATGTCGTAATCAGAGATAGTGGGAAAGCCCCAGTTGATGGCACCGGCTGCATTGGCATACCACTCATCTGAGACCGGACCAAAGGCCATGACGAAGGCAAATGTCCGGCTCTTATTGTAGAGCAGGTTGCCGACGGCATCACCTGGCTTGATTCCACCAAAGGCCATGGCCACACGGCAGGCAAAGCCAATGGCAAAGACTGCTGTAGTATAGCTCTGTCCAAAAGGAACGAGTCGGGTATTCCAGCCAACCTGAACGTTGTTGTCAACCAGGAGATCAGGCATGGTTTTGCCGTCAGTCTGATCATGCATGAAGATATAAAGATTCTTCTCCTGCAATTCAAGGGCAATGCGAGAGGCCACTTCCTTATCAGACGGGGTACCCATGATTGCGGCAAAACCAGGGGCGGTTCCATCAACAAACTCCACACCACGCTTACGGAAAACAACATCATCAGCTGCACCAAGCCAGATGGACTCGGCAGTGGGGTCTTCAGTCTTGGTATAATAATTTGGGGTATTCAGGTAACGAATGGCCTCATACATCTCTTCGGCAAAGAAGGTGGCCATACCAGCATCAAGGGCTGGTGCAAGATAGGGCAGCCAGATGTCGTCGGTGACCACCGGCGGCATCAGAGAGCGGCATTCCTGAAATATATCCTTCATATCTCCCAGTTTTTCAACTTTGGCCCCGAGCATACTATAGATAACAGGGAGAAAGTATGCAGTATTGGGAAAAGAAACTTCCTGGTCAGGGCCAAACTTCTTGAGTGCGTCCTCATAAGACTGCTCAGCCATATCAATAATATTTCGGGCTCCACGGATGGCTGCGGAACAGATGATCTTCGACATGATATACTCCTTTTAGAATCTCTGAATCAAATGGTTTCGCTCTGGATCAATCCATGAGCCCGTCAATAAGGGACTTAGTCATGGCCACCGCCTTGGGATGACGCATGATCAGGATTTCTCCGCCGGCAAGAAGCATACATGTGGCTGTCAGAGCCTCCATCATCACACCACGGGTCTCCTGATCACCAATCATGTCATCAGAGGCCAGCTTTGTTTCCTTGGCTTTCCATACTTCACGACCAAGGTTACAGATAATGGGCACCTGCAGCTTGTCATCCTGCTGGGTGAGGGCTGCCATGCGGATTCGCTCCATGACCGAGTAGGTGTACTCTATGCCGTATCCAAGGGCACCCACCGAGGGATCCATGAGTACTGACTCGAGTGACACACCCAGGTTCTGGAGAAGAATATTCAGCTGCTTGGCAAGATTCACATCAATGGGAGAGGCGGCAACAACCGGGTGCTGAAAGGCCATGGCAGTGGCGCCGATGGAGCGGTAGTTGGCATCCTCAAGAGGGGCCAGACAGACCTTCTTGGTCCCAACAACCGAAGTCAACTCTCGCAGTGTCTCGGTATCCTTGTCCGCATTTCCGCAGCCCCAGACGATGATGGGGACATCAACAGCCTCAATGATTGAGGAGGCGGTTTTGGCCGCATCCGCTGCGCTACGGTTCATACCATTGGGGTCGGTGGAGGCCAGAGAAATGGCAATGGACTGAGCTCCAAACTCGTTGATGCACTTGCGGGCCCATGCAATGGGATCGCCGACAACATCATCAAAGTGTTGCATCAGGGTCTGAGGCCATTCCTCAGGGGCGGTGTCAGTGATCTCCATGGCGATCATCGCCTTGTTGGGCTGCTCGCCTTCAAAGAGATGAAACGGCATGGATGCGGCGCCACCGACAGTGATCGTGTTATCATCATTGCCAAGAACGGTTTCACGAATAGTACCAGTATATTTCTCGGCGTAAAGTTTGGAGTCAATCTTGCTTGCGCGATCCGAGAGAGCGATTTTCTCAAGATCCAGAGCAGGCACACCCAGATCAGCAGCTGCTACTGGAGCAGACTTGGCAGCCTCAGCGGCCTTTGCCTCTGCAGCGGCTTTGGCCTCTGCTTCTGCTTTCGCCTCTGCCTCAGCCTTGGCAGCCTCAGCCTTAGCCTTAGCCTTAGCCTTAGCCTTAGCCTTAGCCTCTGCTTCAGCCTTGGCTTTGGCCTCTGCATCAGCCTTTGCCGTATCAACAGCCGGGGCTGCAGGAGTCGGTGCAGCTGGAGTTGCCGCAGGAGTTGATGGAACCGCAGGTGCTGCCGGCGTCGTAATTTGCGGATCACGGTTCAAAATAGATTGGGCACCGGCAAAACCGACAATCGCCTCAAACTGCTCATCGGATAAACCGTAAGCCTTTTTCAGGGCGGCTAGACCCATATTCATGGCATCAAGTGCCATGACACGCTCTTTCTCATTCATTGCATGCTCTCCTGCTTCATCTATGGCGCCTGCCGGCACTTCAATTGTTCCTGTAGTTTGCGCAGTTGTTTGTTGTCTACTTGTTGCCTGAGCCATCAGACGGTCAGCCTCGGCCTGCGCCGTGGCAACGATGGCAGCAGCCTCTTCCCTCGCCTGGGCCAGGACAGAGTCTGTATCAACAGATCGGACTTGAATCTCTTCACGAGGCTCAGACGTGGCTTCAACAGCTGCGGGCGCGTCTTCTTCAGCCATAATTGAGGGACGAGGAAGCAATTTAGCCCGACTCAGAATCTCGGGGACTGCACTCTCCCACTCAATGGCCATGACATGGACACCGGCCACTCCCTTGATCTCTTTGACCTGGTTAATGATATCAACACAGATGTTAATACCCTCTTCCTGCTTATCCTTCGCTCCCTGCATGCGCTTGATGACATCATCTGTCACATCCATGCCTGGAACAAATTTTTGCATATATCGAGCCATACCAAGGGACTTTGGTGGTGTCACACCGGCCAGAATATAGACCTTATCGTCAAGCCCCAAGTCGCGAACCATCTCCATGAACTTGGCAAATTTCTCTACATTGTAGATAATCTGAGTCTGGATAAAATCAGCACCGGCCGCGACCTTCTTGCCCAGACGTACAGCACGATACTCAAAGGGATAGGCAAAGGGGTTCGCTGCAGCACCCAGAAAGAGCTCAGGTTCGGCCTCCTTGATGGCCTCCCCGCACTGAAAGCGCTTCTCGTCGCGCATCTCACGCATCATGCCCAGCATCTGAATGGAGTCCATGTCAAAGACGCCCTTGGCGCCGGCATGGTTCCCAAACTTCTGGTGATCACCAGTGAGGCAGAGCAGATTCTTTAACCCAAGAGCCGAAGCACCAAGGATATCAGATTGCATACCGATACGGTTTCGATCACGACACGTCATCTGAATGACCGGCTCCACCCCTTCAGACTGAGTAATCAGACCGGCGGCAATGGATGACATACGGACGATAGCCGTCTGACAGTCAGTGATGTTGACCGCATCGACGTTACCTTTTAACAGGCGAGCCTTCTCCCGCACGACTTCAGGATTGCCGCTCTTGGGCGGACCCAACTCGCCGGTAACAGCAAAAGTCCCACTCTTAAGAATCTTTTCAAGATTACTGCCCGATTTCATCGGCTCATTCCCTCCTGCCCTATCTCAAGTCAAAACCCCTGGCGCTCGCACGCCTGGACTAATGATCTGTATTATTCAGTCTTTAGCTTAAGTATCGAATAGTTACTTCTGACCGCAACCCACTCCAGCAAGCCCCTTACTTTCGATATCACGACGCATTTCCATATCAAAGAGAACACGATCCTGCTTCTTATTAATGCCAAGCGCCTCGCGTTTGCCATCGATGGCTGTAATCATCGCCTGAGCCAACTTAATCGGGTCTGATTCAACTCCCCAACAGGCACCGAATTGCTCTTTAATACCGTCAAGCATATAATTACTGAACTCCTTGGCACCGCTGATGGGCAGATCCTGGAAAACAACATGAGCACCGGAGGCAACAAAGTACTGACCAATGGCCACTGCCTTCTCGCTCATCCACAACGGTGCAGTACCGCAGGCTGGCAAATCAGCAATGCTCTCACCCAAGCCACCCTCTTTGACCATCTCGGAGAGGGCAATGAGCAGACGACTGTTATCCACACAGGATCCCACATGGAGAACCGGCGGCATACCAACGGTTTCGCAGACCTCAGCCAAACCAGCTCCGCAGTATTCGGCAGCAGCCTCAGGGCGCATCAGGCCAGCACGACCGAGGGCCTGGGCGGCACAACCGGTGGCCAGGATCAGGACGTTATTCTTCAAAAGCTCTTTGGCAATCCTCAAATGAACATCATCGGAATGTTTATAATGCTCACAACCGACCATGGCGGCAACACCCCTGATTCGGCCGTTGATGATATTGTCATTGAGAGGCCGATAACTCTGACGGAAACGGCCACCGAGCATATAATTAACGGTCTCATGACTAAAGCCCACAACGATATCAAACTTCTTGTCAGTGGGGATATAAAAATCACCGCGCTTCTTGAAGTTGAGGATCGCTCGCT
>JACNLK010000083.1 GCA_014381505.1 Candidatus Desulfatifera sulfidica
TCGTCGTCCAGAAGATGGCCAGATCTGATGCGGCCAGCTCCGGGGTCCTTTTCACCATCGACACCGAGTCTGGTTTTGAGGATGCGGTCTTCATCACTGGTGCCTGGGGTCTGGGCGAGAACGTAGTCCAGGGTGCGGTCAATCCCGATGAGTACTTTGTCTTCAAGCCCACTCTCAAAGAAGGCAAGCGTCCCATCGTTTCCAAGACCGTTGGTTCTAAAGAAATCAAGATGATCTATGACAACGATCCTTCCACCCCAGATCCTGTCCAGAACATCTCCACCACCCCGGAAGAGCGTGCGGCCTACGTCATCACAGATGACGAGATCCTTGAGCTCGCCCGCTGGGCCTGCATCATCGAGGACCATTACGGCCGGGCCATGGATATCGAATGGGCCAAGGATGGTGACGGCGTGAACGTGGGTACGGGCAAGCTCTTTATCGTCCAGGCCCGGCCTGAGACGGTCCATTCACAGGGCGACAAAAACGTCATGGAGACCTATAAGCTCCAGGAAAGTGGTACTGTTCTGGCCACCGGCCTGGCAGTGGGCACCAAGATCGGTCAGGGTGTTGCCAATGTCATCTCTAATGTCAAGGACATCCACTCCTTCAAGAAGGGTGAAGTTCTGGTCACCGACATGACTGACCCGGACTGGGAACCAATCATGAAGATTGCCAGCGCCATTGTCACCAACCGTGGCGGCCGCACCTGTCACGCGGCGATCATCTCACGTGAGCTGGGTATCCCCTGCGTTATCGGCACCGGCAACGGCACTGACAACATCACCAAGGGCCAGGAGATTACCGCCTCATCGGCCGAGGGCGAGACCGGCTATGTTTATGAAGGCCTGCTCAATTTTGAGATCGAGACAACTGATCTTGGCGACCTGCCAGCCACGAAGACCAAGATCATGATGAATCTGGCCATTCCCGAAAAGGCCTTCACCGAATGCCAGATCCCCAACGATGGCGTGGGCCTGGCCCGTGAGGAGTTCATCATCAACTCCCACATTGGTCTCCACCCTCTGGCTCTGTATAACTACGAGGAGCTCAAGACCTCTGACGATCCCGTAAAAAAGGATATCGTGGCCAAGATCGACGCCAAGACCGGCGCCTATACCGACAAGAAGCAGTTCTTCATCGACAAGGTGGCCGAGGGCGTGGGCCGAATTGCCGCTGGCTTCTATCCCAACGATGTCATTGTCCGCCTCTCAGACTTCAAGAGTAACGAGTACGCCAACCTGGCCGGTGGTACGCTTTATGAGCCGGAAGAAGAGAACCCCATGATCGGCTGGCGCGGTGCCTCAAGGTACTACGACCCCAAATACCGGCCCGCCTTTGAACTGGAGTGCCAGGGTCTGCTCAAGGCCCGCAACGACATGGGCCTGAACAACATTAAGCTCATGGTTCCCTTCTGCCGCACCCCGGAAGAGGGGAAAAAGGTCATCGAGGTCATGCGCGACTGCGGCCTGGTTCAGGGCGAAAACGGCCTGGAGGTCTACGTCATGTGTGAGATCCCCAGTAACGTCATCTCAGCCGATGCCTTTGCCGATATTTTTGACGGCTTCTCCATTGGCTCCAACGACCTGACCCAGCTCACCTATGGCCTTGACCGTGACTCCGGCCTCATTGCCGGTATCGCTGACGAACGTGACGAAGCAGTCAAGGACATGATCCGCATGGTCATTGCCACGGCCAAACGGCGCGGCAAGAAGATCGGTATCTGCGGCCAGGGTCCCTCTGACTTCCCCGAGTTTGCCACCTTCCTGGTGGAACTGGGAATCGACTCCATGAGTCTCATCCCGGACACTGCCGTCAAGACCCGACTGGCAGTGCATCAGAAAGAGAAAGAAATGGGTATCGCTCCCTGACCCTGCTCTTTCAGGTATAACAAATAAGAAAGGCATGATCCGGAAACCCGGTTCATGCCTTTCCTGTTTTCTGCTCAGTGAGCGGATGCGCAGAGCGATTCAGTCCTCTTGCGCGTCCAACTGCTTTGCCTCATCAATGAGCATCACTGGAATATCGTCCCGGATCTCATAAAGCAGGCGACACGTCTCACAGATCAAACCATCTCCCTTCTCGGTCATTTTTAACTCCCCCTTACACTTAGGGCAGGCCAGAATTTCCAACAATTCCTTACTGATCATTGTATCCTCTTTCTTTCTGGTTCATCAGATTATCAGCCACAGGCTCGTCACCTGAATCCTGTTTCCTATTACAAAAATAAATGATATAACGTTCTCAATCACTTATTTAATACTCCAGAGGAACATTCCATGACAACAACAATCGGTTTTATCGGCGGCGGACAGATGGCCGAAGCCCTGATCCGCGGGATCATCCAGGCAGAACTTTACCCCCCGGAACAAATTCTGATCACCGAACCAGATGCCAGTCGTCGGGAATACATGAAAGCAACCTATAACACCCAACTCCATGAGACAGATCATGAAATCTGGAATTCCTGCTCAACTGTAATCCTCGCCGTCAAACCCCAGGTCATGCAAATTGTCCTGGATAAGGCCAAAGGCAGGGTAACCTCAAATCACCTGCTCATCTCCATTGCAGCCGGCCTGCCCATTTCGTTTTATGAAGAAATTCTTGGGCAGCAACCCCGAAAAATTATCAGGGTCATGCCCAACACCCCAGCTCTGGTTTTAGAATGTGCAGCGGCTCTGTGCGGCAACCCCCAGGTCAGTGACGAGGAACTTCAGCAGGCCAAGGCCATTTTTGATGCCGTGGGACAAAGCGTTATCCTCAGCGAGACGTCCATGGATGCAGTCACCGGACTGAGTGGTTCCGGCCCTGCCTACGTTTTCACCTTTATTGAGGGGATGATTGACGCAGGGGTGAAATGCGGTCTGACTCGGCCGGTGGCCACGACCCTGGCCATACAAACAGTACTGGGCTCTACAAAACTCATGCTTGAAAGTAAGAAACACCCGGCAGAACTGAGAGCCATGGTCACTTCACCGGGCGGCACGACCATCGCGGCCCAGCAGGTTCTGGAACGAACCGGCTTTCGCGGAATCATCATGGAGGCCATCGAGGCGGCAGCCAATCGTTCAGCAGAACTGGGAACAAAGTAAAATGTCAGCCGCCCCCCTTCCCTTTCGTACGTCCATGGATCTTTCAATCCGTCTCGCTGGAATCATCACAAAAAAAGACGACGGACCAGCAGCCAGTTTTGCTTCTGAGCTCACCACCTGGCTCGCCAAGCGGAATATCGATGCCCGGCTTAATTCAGTTATTCCCGAATTGGATATTCTGATCATCCTCGGAGGAGACGGTACACTGCTCCATGTGGCAGCCGAGGCGGCCCGTTATTCAATCCCGGTCATCGGTATCAATCTCGGCAACCTCGGTTTTCTCACCGAACTGACTAAGGATGAGGCACTCATTGCCCTGGAAGAAATCATCAATGGGACTGTGACAGTCGAGCAGCGAATGATGCTGAAGGCGCGTTTACAGGGAGAGAAGGGCAATGGCAGTTCCTGTTATGGTCTGAATGAGGTGGTCATCAACAAAGGTACTCTGGATAAGGTTCTGCAACTTGAAACACGGGCCAATGGGCATACAATTACCACTTACAAAGCAGATGGACTGATTTTTTCGACACCAACCGGTTCAACAGCTTACAACCTCTCAGCCGGCGGCCCTCTGGTCTATCCGGGCCTGGCTTCAATCCTGGTGACTCCCATCTGCCCATTCATGCTCGGCAGTCGTCCCATGCTCCTCCCTCCGGATACCCTACTGACCACCGATTTTGCCGGCTCAAACGAGCAGAGCGCCAAGATTATCGTCGATGGTCAACCGGCCTGGGATCTGACCGCCAAGACAAGCCTTATGATCGAAGCTGCCGAACACCCCCTGCTCCTCATCACCTCCCCGCGCCGCGACTATTTCGCTATCTTAAGGAATAAGCTGCATTGGGGAATCCAACAATAGCCGGGGCATCTCCATTGACCAGCATCGCTACTTCTTCTTTTTTATCCTATATTTCTTCATCTTATACTGGAGCAGGCTTTTAGTGATGCCCAGACGCTCGGCAGCCCGGGCCTGCACATAATCCGCATCCTCCAGAGCCTGGTGCAGCATCCGATCTTCAATGGCGTAGAGGACTTCATTAAGAGGTGCCGATGCCGGAACAAGCTGAGCCAGATCCAAATCCCGACTCCAGTCATCATCGTTCGGGCCGTGAACAGATTCGGGCTGGACATCATCTGCTTCTATCCGACTGGCATTACACAGTATAGCCGCCCGCTCAATGGTGTTTTCCAGCTCACGAATATTGCCTTCCCAGGGTAACGACACCAAGAGACGAAGGGCGTCGCTTGTCACGACCAGGTCGGGTTTACCAAGTCTGTCCGCCATGATCTTAACAAAATAATCAACCAGTAACGGAATATCATCAGTTCGCTCTCGCAGGGCGGGCAGGCTCACGTGAATTACGTTCAGGCGATAATACAGATCCTCACGAAAACGACCTTGCACCACCTCTTCTTTCAGGTCCTTATTAGTCGCTGTAATAATTCTGACATCCACCTGCAGGGTCCGCGAACCGCCAACCCGTTCAAAGGTTTTCTCTTGGAGAGCCCGGAGAAGCTTGGCCTGAAGACTTAACGGAATCCCACCAATTTCATCCAGAAACAAGGTGCCACCATCAGCCAATTCAAATCGCCCTTTGCGCATGGCAACCGCACCGGTAAAAGCACCCTTTTCATGACCAAAAAGTTCGCTCTCAAGTAAGTTCTCGGCAAGAGCGGCACAGTTCACCGTAATAAATGGTTGCGTATGTCGCTGGCTATGGAGATGTGTGGCCTTGGCCACCAGTTCCTTGCCGGTTCCGCTCTCACCTGTAATCAAAACAGAAGACGGAGTTGGCGCAACTTTTTCAATCAGTTCATAGACCTGAAGCATTTTTCTGTTCTTCCCGACCATACCACCAAAACCGGTCCGAACTAACATCTCCTGACGGAGACGAACATTTTCACGAATCAAAGAGTAATGCTGAACGGCTTTGTTGATATTAACCAGCAGTTCGTCATTGGAAAAAGGCTTGGCCAAATAATTAAAAGCCCCGGCCTGCATGGCCGAGACAGCCTTTTCCACCTCGGCATAGGCAGTAATAACAATCACCGGAAGATCACTGTTAATCTCTTTAACCGCCTCAAGAAAAGCGAGACCATCCATGCCGGGCATCTGCATATCGGTAATCACCATATCCAGATCCACTTCGCGCACCACAGCCAACCCCTCAACCCCGCCCGGGGCTGTAAAGACCTCAAAACTTTCATCCCGCAACAGCTCGGAGAGCACCACAAGGTAATTGGGCTCGTCATCGACCACCAAAATTGAATAACTCATTTCACTTTCCTTCTTTCAGGTCAATCTTTCAGATCAGAGGCATGGGAAATTTCAGGTACTGACTGCCCGACGTTCTTTCATTATATCAAGCAATTGCTCAGGCACAAAAAGTTTTTTTCCACCGGCAAGGCCAGTATTGGGGCGTACATCACCGTGATAATCGCTGCCACCGGTGAGCAGCAGGCCATACCTGCCGGCCAGAACACTCAAATGCCGCGTCAGCTTTTTGGAATGAGTGGGATAATAGGCCTCAAGACCATTCAGTCCAGCCGCAACCAGCCTGTCAAGCAATGGGCAGAGTAATTCAGGGTCACGCTCAATAGACAGAGGATGGGCCAGAACAGCCAACCCACCTGCCTTCTTCACCAGACTCACAGCCTCGCAGGCATCAAAGGCAAAACGGGAGACGTAGGCTGGACACCCCCGGCGTAAATAACGGACAAAGGCCTCGTCAATGGTTCGAACCACTCCCTTATTCACAAGAAGTCGGGCAATATGCGGACGTCCAGTCTCTCCCTGCCCGGCCACGGCTTGCAGCTCAGCCATGGAAACGGAAATGCCAAGCCCCGTCAAATTATCCATGATCTTTCGATTACGCTCATCCCGAGCGCCCTGAATCCGATCCAGCGCCTTCTTCAACTGAGGGTGTTCAGGGTCAGGCCAATACCCCAGAAGATGAATACTGTACTCTCCATGAACAACACTCAACTCGATACCAGGGATCACCTCCACACCAAAACGAACTCCTGCCGCCAGTGCCTCGTGGATCCCGGCCATTGTGTCATGATCGGTCAAAGCCAAGGCTTTTAACTGACCCGTTTTCGCCAGACTGATCAGTTCAGTGGGCGTGCAGGTACCGTCTGAAAACGACGAATGAGTGTGGAGGTCAATTGTCATAATATTGTGAAGAACAAAATGGATGGATAACACACCAGGGAATCAAAACTATATCGGCATCAGAAGCATACCACAAGATGGAAAAACAAACCTTGTCATCAAGACTGCACACCAACGGCAAATTTTTCATTTGCCTTGACCAGTCTTTGCCGCTACTCTTCTCAACTACCAGTAGATTCTCATTCCGCGACCAATCACCGGATTGATGACACACACAAACACATCAGCCAGCAACTTTTCTTCAACTGTCCGACTTTGTTCACCATGGCCCTGATCAACATCGACACTGTCATCCAGGAAACACGACGCTACCTGAAAAAAATCATTGCCCCGGGAGGCATCGAACTCCTTTCCTACAAACGAAATCGATCAATTGCCATCATCAAAGAAAATTCAGACATGTACCACATAAGGGAAAACGGCTACGAGACAGAAGAAGTACTTGTCAGCGCCACTCAGCTCAACCGAGAATTAAAAACTCGAATTGGCCGGGAGTTCCCCCGTAGCCGCAAGGTTCGATTAATCAAATTCCAGGATCCCGTTAAACTCGAACGCAGCCGCCAAAAAATCTAACAACAACCATGTTGATCATTAAATGTGCGGCCTGCCGCAATAAACTCTGGAAATATGACAAAATTGGCCCTGGCGAAGTCCTGCGCTGCCACAAAGACCGCATCCAGAAAATGTTCAACCACGAGATCCGGGGACACAAAATCCACTGCCCCTGCGGTCGCGAGATTGGCATCGATAAGGGCAGTTGCTACAAAATGATTGCCAAGTCTTTCACATATCGGGGATCAAAGCGCAACAGCTGATTCCTCTGGACTTTCCTGCAATTTTCTGTGAAAATATCAACCATATGACCTAAACTTATCCTGTAATTATACTCCACAGCCAATATGATCCGGATCCTGACTTCTTCAGCCAGACCTCTTTTTGCGACCCTGCTCCCAATGCTTTTGTTATGCCTTTTACCCACGTTACTTCGTGCCGACAATGAAATCCCGGCCAGCACTCTCTCTCGTGCAATCTGTGATCGACTGAGCCCGCAACTCGAAATGGAACTGAGCAATAAAGGGCTGCACCTGGGTGCACCGGTTTTTATCCGTATCTTCAAAGAGGAGAGTCTGCTGGAGTTATGGATAAAAGATCTTGAACAGTACAGCCTCTTCAAAACCTACACCATTTGTGATTACTCCGGCGAACTGGGCCCGAAATTAAAAGAAGGGGACAAGCAAAGCCCCGAAGGTTTCTACACCGTCACTCCACAACAGCTCAACCCATGGAGCCAGTTTCACCTGTCATTCAACCTCGGGTTCCCCAACGAATATGATCGCGCACACCAGCGTACGGGCAGCGCATTGATGATTCATGGCCGATGTTCCTCTGTGGGCTGTTTTGCCATGACCGACTTCCGTATGGAAGAGATCTACACCCTGGTTGAGGCTGCTCTGCAACAAGGACAAAACAATTTCAGTGTCCACAGCTTCCCCTTCCGGATGACCTGGGAAAATCTGGCTCGACACCAGGGATCACAATGGATTGCGTTCTGGGAAAATCTTAAACAGGGGTACGATGCCTTTGAATCAAACCGCACCCCCCCTCTCATTCTGGTCGAGAATCAACGTTACGTCGTTGAGACAGCTCCAACCGGATCAATGGCCAGCACGACTTATCAATCCGCAGAGACCAGCAGCTTGGCCAGCCTGAATTCCGATATCTCGAGTGGCGACACGCTGTAAAGCACCTCAAAAAACAAGCAGATCCTCTCTACCTGCGTGCCACACAACACCCATTCTCTTTTTTATTCAGCCAACCCTTCCCGGTCCAGCAGCCTGATCATCCGCCCCTGAACCTCAATCAACCCCTGCTCGCTCATCCGCGCAAAAATTCGCGATAATGTTTCCGGGCTGGTCCCAAGGAGGCTGGCCAGTTGCCCCTTGGATATTTCCAGGGTCACCTCGCCAACCGTCCCCTGCTCCTCTGACAGATACAAGAGATACGAAGCCAGCCGTTCCGGTACTTCCTTGAGCGATAAATTCTCGATCTGCGTTGCAAAACGACGCAATCGCAAAGAAAGCACAGCCAGCATATTCAAAGCCAGCGTTGGCAACTGATGAACCAGGGCGACAAACTTTTTTCGGGGAAAGAAGAGTAACGTGGAGGCCACCAACGTCTCAGCATTGGCAGGAAAGGGCTGACCATTAAACACCGGCACCTCTCCAAAAGGCTCGCCCGGCCCAAAGATATGGAGAATCTGCTCCTTCCCTGTCAGTGACATCTTGTAAATTTTGACCTTTCCGGAAAGGACCATATAAAAACCATCCCCAGGATCTCCTTCAAAAAAAACCATCTCACCCCGACCAAACTTCCGCTCCAAAGCGATGCCGCCAATGGCGGCAACATGCTCCTCGGGCAGTCCACCAAACAGAACACTCCCTCCAATTATCACTTGTTGTGCAGTACTTATCATTTTGTGCTTCTCTCCAAACTCTATGGATGAGTTTCTGCTATCGTTTCGACTGAACCAAAACACCACCACAAGAATTGTTACGACTTCATCGCCTTTACTTCATAACAAAAAATGGCTACTGTTAACTACTCTCAAACGGTCGAATCCGTCCACTGACAATCTATTATTGACGATTATACATGAAAAAATTTTTCCGTATTCTTTTTTCTCCCCTGCGTTGGCTTGCCCAACTTCTTGCTCTGGTCCGAAGCCTGCTGGCCAACATTGTCCTGATATTTTTCCTGGGCGTTCTCATAATGTTCTTTCTGAGCGACGACAAGGTCACAGTTCCAGAAAACACGATCCTTATTCTTAACCTGTCCGGAAAAATCGTTGAAGAAAAAAAAATAGTCCATCCACTCAGCGAGACACTTGAGTCTTTTGGTCGTATCAGCGATCTGGCTGATGAAACTCTGTTGCAGGATGTCGTAGATGCCATTCAGGCAGCAACTGAAGACGCCAGAATCAGCGCCATACTGCTGGATCTAAAACATCTCGATCAGGCCGGACTTGATCAATTACAAATCATCGCCCGGGAACTCCTGAAGTTTCGCCAAAGCGGCAAAAAAGTCATCGCCGCTGAAGACTATTATCGGCAGCACAGCTATTATCTGGCCGCCCACGCCAACGAAGTCTACCTGAACCCCATGGGATTAGTTGATCTGCACGGATTCGGCATCTATCGTCTCCATTTCAAGGAAGCTCTGGATCGACTGGGTGTCAACTATCATATCTTCCGCGTCGGCGATTACAAATCAGCCGTGGAACCATTGAGCCGCAACTCGGCCTCGGATGAGACCAAAGAGCAGAACCACAGGCTTCTGACAGACCTCTGGCAACTCTATACCGACGACATCAACCGGGAACGGCAACTTCTCACCGGGACCATTGATCGCTACACAAATAATACCGTTGAGCAGTTAGCCGCAGCAAAGGGTGATCCGGCCACCCTTGCCTGGCAAAGCGGGCTTGTTGACGGACTCAAGACCCGGAAAGAGATTCGTGACCATTTAATTGCGCTGAGCTCAGTGGACGAAGAAGTCGATTTCAGCCAGATCAAACTGAATGACTACCTGCGTGCCAACGGTGTATCAAAACAAGAAGAAAAAGCAACAGACAGTATCGCCATCATCGTTGCTGAAGGTCCGATTGTGGGCAGTCAACAGCCCGGTGGAGCGATTGGGGCTGATTCCATTGGCAAACAGATCAGAAAAGCTCGTCTCACGTCGGACATAAAAGGTATGGTTCTCAGAATCAACTCGGGTGGCGGTTCGGCCTTTGCCTCAGAACTGATTCGCCAGGAGCTTCTCACTTTCAAAGAAAGTGGCAAACCGCTGGTGATTTCAATGGGGAGTGTGGCCGCATCCGGTGCATACTGGATCGCAACAGCAGGAGATGAAATATGGGCTGCACCGACCACACTCACCGGTTCCATCGGCATTTTTGCCGCCATTCCAACTTTTGAGAAATCGCTGGCCAAACTGGGGATTCAAAGCGATGGCGTTGGCAGCACTGCGTTGTCGGGCAGCACCAACATCACGCGACCAATCAATCCTCAACTGGCCCAAGCACTCCAACTGAGTCTGGAACGGGGATATCAAAAATTCCTCGAGATAGTATCCCAGGGGCGCGGTATGGATTTACATCAGGTCAATAAGGCAGCCGAAGGTAAGGTCTTTACTGCGGCTCAGGCCATGGACCTGGGACTGCTAGACAACATTGGTCACCTGGATGAAGCAGTGGATGCAGCAGCAACACTTGCCGGGCTCGATGACTATTCTGTGCAAACCATCAAAAAGCCCGGTTCCATGGTCAATAGTATCCTGGAACTCCTTCGGGAAGAAGGGGCTCAGATGCTCATGGGCCAAAGCAGTTGGGAGAAAGTCAGACAGTATCTGAATCCCATGGGACAATCACTGACCGGGCTGATCATTTTCGATGATCCACAAGGGCTCTATGCCCGGAGTGAGTTTCAGCTGGAAAACCGCTGATTATTCTTCTGTGAAGAAGACGTTGAAGTCTTTGATCCGAAAACAGGATTGAAACAGAGAAGAAGGGATAAATAAGAACTT
>JACNLK010000022.1 GCA_014381505.1 Candidatus Desulfatifera sulfidica
CTTCAAACTGAATATGAACACCATCGGGCATCTTGGCCCGGTAGTTGGTGGTAATGATATCAGTGTGCATGGTCTTGACAACCTGGGCCACGGACTGCATAACACATTGAACATCAACGACCATAGCCTCAACAGCACCTGTGGCCAGCACCATCTCCTGCTGAATAAAACTTCCAGCAACAGGAATACCACGACGCATCAGAATCTCATTACCGGTACAGCAGACTCCAGCCAAGTTGATGCCCTTGGCACCCACCTTTTTGACCAGGGCCAAAAGCTCTTCGTCCTCGGCCGCCAAACACAGCGACTCAGCCAGAAGCGGCTCATGTCCATGAACGGTAACATTAACGTGATCAGCCTTTAAGACGCCCAAATCGATCATCGCGCGCTTGGGAACCGGAGTACCGAACATGATATCAGTCAACTCGGTGGAGAGCATTGAAGCCCCCCAGCCATCGGCCAAGGCACAACGAGAACCCTGAAGCATCAGATTGCGGTAATCCTGATCCACACCCATATGAGTGCGATGCATCATTTCGACCACCTCACGATCAATGCCGCGTGGCTCAACGCCCTGTTCCTTCCAGATCTTCTGCTGCTTAGCAGGAGCGCGCTTGAGCATAGTCAAGGTTCCATCCTGCTGACCAAATTCTGCCAAGGCCTTCTCGCCCAACTCAAGGGCAATCTCATTCTTGTCCCGACCTTCGATCTCGATACCAAACACTTCGGCCATCATGTGCAGCTTAGCCTCGTCCTTGATCTCGTGTGGGGTCTCACCCTTGGCCGTGGCAATGAACCCGCGAACCATTTCCCGGGCGTGATCTGTATGGGCGGAGGTACCGGCAGCAATCATCCGAGCAAAATGCCGAGCCGCAACCGTGTCAGCGGTAGCACCGCAGATACCAACCATGGCCTCAACACCGTCGATGATCTGACAGGGGCCCATGTTACAATGACGACAACAGGTACCGCCGGAGCCAAAAAGACAGGCTGACATGCCGCGGTCTTCGATTCGATCGTATGTGGTCCTTACCTGTTTGGCCAAATCCTGATTCAACAGGTCTATTGTAGAAGGACTCGTAATTGTATTACTCGTCTCGCGACCGGTTCTGTCCGTACTCATTGTCTATCCTCCGAAATGGTATAATACTTCAACAGGGCAAGGCCTGTCTTAGATCAGGTTGGCGGCCATTTTGGCAGCCTGGACGGTATTTTTCATCAGCATGGTAATGGTCATTGGACCAACACCACCAGGCACCGGGGTGATACACGAAGCCTTCTCTTTAACTCCTTCAAAATCAACATCACCAGCGAGGATGGCCTTGCCAGTTGAGCTCATACCAATACGATTCACACCGACATCAATAACAGCAACGCCGTCCTTAACCATATCAGCTGTAATCATCTTGGGGACACCAACAGCGGCAATCAAGATGTCCGCTCGTCGGCAATGGGCAGCCATATCTTTGGTCCGGGTATGACAGAGGGTGACCGTTGCGTTTCCGGCTTCACGCTTCTGCAGCATCAGGTTGGCAATGGGCTTACCCACAATATTACTCCGACCGACCACAACCACCTCGGCACCGCTGGTCTCAACACCGCTGCGAACCAGCAGCTCAAGAATTCCATGCGGAGTACAAGGCAGGAAGCACTGCTCACCAAGAACCATCTTACCCACATTGACAGGATGGAAGCCATCCACATCCTTATCAGGATTGATGGCATACAGAACATTGGCCTCATTGATATGCTTGGGCAGAGGCAACTGAACCAGTATACCGTTAATCTTGGGATCGTTATTATACTTTTCAACCAAGGCCAGAAGATCGGCTTCAGGGGTATCAACATCGAGAGTGACCTGCTCTGAGTGAATACCGAGCGCGTGGGCACTCTTGTTTTTAGCAGCAACATAGGACTGTGAAGCAGGATCCTCACCCACAAGAATTGTTACCAGACCCGGTACAATTCCGTGCTTCTCTGTCAACTCCGCCACTTCAACCTTCAACTCTTCCCTAATCGCCTTGGCGACCTCGGTTCCGCTAATGATATTTGCTGCCATGCCTTATATCCTCTGTGTAGAAACTCTATCTGATCAGCCATGCCTCAATCAGCTCAACATCCGTGAATAGCTAATGAAACATCGACACAAACCTCATCACAACTACAATGTAAGAGTACCGAAATTACCTTTTTTTTTACTTTTATTCAAGTTCGTATTCAATTTTTTTTAAATCTATTATCAGTTTTTTTGCAGTTGGCCAAAAAAGAAATCCTCCACCTTTTGCCAGCACTGCTTAATTGTCTGAAATTTCAAAGAAAAAATGAGAGTAAACGCAAGATCCCCCGAAAGCCAAAAGGCTGACGAGGGATCCCAGGGCAGCAAAACGCTGCATCCATACGTACCAGAGGGCAAAACAGCCCCGGATTGCTTTACATGGCAACCAGCGGTAAATAGTTGGGCTCCCAACGCATTCGCTTGATCAACTCGCTCAAACGCATTTCATCATTTTCATGCTGGAAGGTAGAGAATGCACATGGGCGGCTGACTCCTGCCTTAATTGCAGCCATTCCCACGGCAAGGGCCACCTTTTCGCTCACCTCACGCAGTGCAGAGACCTGAGGGACCAGACACCCTTCCTCCATCTCTGCCTTGGTCACATAATCTGAGACGGCAAGGGCTGCGGCAGTAAAAAACTCCGGCTGAACTTCGCGAGCACCTGAGGCAAGAACACCCAGACCAACACCCGGGAAGACAAAGACATTATTACACTGACCAACCCTGTAGGTATTGCCATTATGAACCACAGGCGGAAAAGGACTTCCCGTTGCAACCAAAGCCTTCCCGTCCGTCCAACGATAAATATCTTCCGGCAGGGCCTCGGTCATCACCGTGGGATTAGACAACGGCATAACCACTGGCCGTTCGGTATTGACCAGCACACCCTCAACGACCTCCTGGGTAAAACAGCCACCCTGGCCCGAAGTACCAATCAAAACAGTGACACCCGCCTCTCGCACGACACCGGCCAGATTGTTATTTGCACCATCCTGCAGCCATGCAAAACGAGATTTATCCTTGGCGAATTTAAGTTTATAAGGCTCTATGTCACGATCGGTCGTAACCACCCCACGGGAATCCAGAGTAAAGATACGATCAGCAGCATCCTGCTCACTCATCCCCTGCTCAACCATAGCCACCTTAATCTGCTCAGCGACACCCACACCACCAGCACCTGCGCCGTGAATCAAAAAGACCTGATCTGTCAACTTTTCCTGTTTGATTTTCATGGCAGTCAGAATTCCTGCAAGTGTCACAGCTCCGGTACCCTGAATATCATCGTTAAAGGAAATCAGATCATGAAAGTACTCATCACGGATAGCAAAGGCGTTCTGTTTGGAGAAGTCCTCCCACTGACAAAGAGCGTTGGGAAAAACATTACGGAAGGCTCGGGCAAAGCGCCGGATGAAGTCCATATACTCATCACCACGGAGTCGACGGTGACGCCAGCCCAGATACTCGCTGTCCGAGAGCAGGGCTTCATTGTCGGTGCCCACATCGAGCGAGATGGGCAGACAGTGCCACGGGGCAACCCCTGCGCCTTGAGTATAAAGCATCAGTTTCCCCAGACAGATGGCAATACCACCCGCACCCTGATCGCCGATACCAAGGATACCCTGATTGTCAGTAACCACAGCTACCCGCACATCACGATGCAGTTGACGTCTGAGAATATCCTCGGCCTGATCGATATTACCGGGATAAAAATGAAGCCCGTTGGCCTGACGAAACATGGATGAATACTGCTGAACGGCAAGACCCACAGTCGGGGTATAGATAATCCCCATAAGGTTCTCAATATCATTCTTGATGGTGGCATGAGCCAAAGTCACATTGCGATCAAAAAGAGAACGGAGATAAATAAATTTTTCAATATCACTTTCTTTGGACTGCACCTTGATCAGGGAATTTTCCACCTGATGATCCAAACTGCGCACAGACGGAGGTAACAGACCATCCATCCCAAGTCGAGTACGCTCAGAGTCCGTAAAAGCGGTTCCTTTATTAACAAAGCCGGTGGAATGAACTTCAGTACCGCTGGCATAAACCATAATTTCTCGGGTGTTACCATACTCGTCATACTTGAAGCCATACAGATTTTCAGACATTTTGTCCCTCTGGGCCGTTCCGGCCCCTTGATAAATTGACAACCAGTCAGCGATGCACCATAATAGCCGGCCATGGAAGACTGGCAACAACTACTCAAAGATTCGCTCACAGAGCCGGCACAATTACCCGCTCATTTACGTAGGGATCATACTCCATTGGAAACGGTTATCGCAACCTTTCCAATGCGAATCAACCCCTATTATTTACAGCTCATTGAGAGACCTGGAGATCCCATCTGGCGACAAGCCATACCAGACCTCCCTGAACTCCATGATCCTGTCTGCATAAGTGATCCTTTGGGCGAAGAAGATCTCTCCCCTGTTCCGAATCTGGTTCACAAATACCCAGACCGTGTATTGCTTCTGGTCACCAATCAATGTGCCATGTATTGCCGTTTCTGTACGCGCAAACGCAAGGTGGGTACAAAGAAAATGGCCATCTCCCCATCAGATCTGAATGAGGCCATTCGTTACCTGCACCAGACCCCGCAGGTACGGGAGATTCTCATCTCAGGAGGGGATCCGCTACTCCTCTCTGACGAACGCCTTGATGAACTTCTGACCCGACTACGCGAGATCCCCACAATTGAGGTAATCCGTATGGGAACCCGTGTCCCCTGCACCCTGCCCATGCGAATCACAGAAAAACTCGCCGCAATACTTGGCAAACACCACCCGCTTTACATCAATACCCATTTCAATCATCCTCGCGAATTAACACCGGAAGCCTTTCATGCCTGCGGACTCCTGGCCAATGCCGGCATCCCGCTGGGTTGTCAGACAGTGCTCCTCAAAAACGTAAACAATAACGCCGAAACCCTGCGCCAGCTCTTTCTGGGCTTACTCAAAATGCGAGTGCGCCCCTATTATCTCTTCCAGGGTGATCTGACTCTCGGCACGAATCATTTCCGTACGCCCTCAAACCAGGGAATTTCCATCATGCGACAGCTGATCGGGCATATCTCGGGCATGGCCATACCGACCTTTGTTCTCGACGGCCCAGGCGGTAAAGGAAAAATCCCACTCACCCCGGAGTACATCCTCAAACAAGGCGATGATCTCGTTTTCAAGAACTATCTCGGCGAGACCTGTGTCTATCCGGAATCAGGAGATGCCATCTGATCAGCCTCAACCCAGGGAATCACTATGAATTCCACAACCAGCCCCCCCGACATACGCAAGCCCCTGCAGTACGGCGCACCTTTGGCCGAGCGCATGCGTCCCTCACAGATCAAGGACTTTATCGGCCAGGAGCAACTTCTGGGACCGGGCAAGATGCTCTCCAGCCTGATCACGGCCGGCTCCCTGCCCTCGATTATTCTCTGGGGGCCTCCCGGTACCGGCAAAACCACATTGGCCCGGATTCTTGCCCGTCACATTGACGCCCATTTTGTCCATTTCTCGGCCGTCCTCTCAGGTGTCAAAGAGGTACGAAAGATCGTTGAGGAAGCTGGGGAATTGCGAGAGAAGGAAAACCGGGCCACTCTTTTTTTCATCGATGAAATCCATCGTTTCAATAAAAGCCAGCAGGACGCCTTTCTCCCCCATGTTGAGAGCGGCCTGTTTACTCTCATTGGTGCAACCACCGAAAACCCATCGTTCAATGTCATCGCTCCACTCCTCTCCCGCTGTCGGGTTTTAGTCCTCAACAGTCTGACACTTGATGAACTCAAGACCATCTTCCGACGTGCCCTTGATGATTCCGACCATGGGCTGGGTGAATTCAAGCTGAAAATCACGGGATCCGCCCTGGACCTTCTGGCCGGATTTGGTGACGGCGATGGCCGTATGGGTCTCAACATTCTTGAAATTGCCGCGGCCCTGTGCCTGGAACGCACAGCAAACTCAGATAATCCACTGATTGAAGAAAAAGACATTGAAGAGGCCTCTCAACGCAAGGGCCTGCGTTATGACAAGGATGGCGAGGAACATTACAATCTGATCTCAGCCCTGCATAAAAGCCTGCGCGACTCAGATCCGGACGGCGCACTCTACTGGCTCTACAGAATGCTTGAGGCGGGAGAAGACCCTCTTTATATCAGCAGACGTTTGATTCGCTTTGCTTCCGAAGATATCGGTGTAGCCGACCCTCAAGCCCTGACTCAGACCATGGCCTGCCAGGGAGCCTACCAGACCCTCGGCCTACCCGAAGGCAGATTAGCCTTAGCCCAAGCCACAGTCTATCTGGCCACCGCTCCCAAGAGCAATGCCCTCTACCGGGCCGAAAGCGAGATTTGCAGGACAATCAAGAAGAGCGGCAGCCTACCGGTACCCACTCACTTACGCAATGCTCCCACCAGCCTCATGAAAGAACTGGGCTACGGCCAAGGCTACCAATACGCCCACGATCAGGCCGAGGGCCTGGTCGACCAGGAGCATCTGCCAGCCCTGTTAACTGGACGCCGTTTTTATCAACCCACCACGCGCGGCTACGAGGCACTGGTCAAGGACAGGCTCAATAAATGGCGAGAAATCCTCAAAAAAAGAAAAAACAACAAAAGAGACTGAGAGCAGAATAAGGGCACATAGACACAACTTTCATCGTGCCACAGCTACACCCAACTCCTGACATGCACCTTTTTGACAGATATCTTTCTCAACTGTGGAGTTCCAAACAATGAAGCCCATACGAACATGGTCCCGCCTTTTCCTGGTTTGCACCTCTCTCATGACCTGGCCGACTCTGGCCCCGGCTTCTGACTATGAGAAATGCACAAGCATCATTTCCGATTCAAAACGCCTTGCCTGCTACGATCAAATAACAACACAGCTTCGCACCGTCACAGCATCCACCGCTGATTCTGAAAAGCTCCCAACAATAAAACATCCTGTGGCTGCAGCAAAAAATTCAATTCTTGGTAAAAACTGGGAGCTTGATGAAGATTCAAAAAAGGGGACCTTCCACTTTCGTGAATACAAACCCGTCTATATTCTCCCCATTACCTCCACCAACAGTACCAATGAACCACCATATTCTCCAGCACCTGACCACTCTGTCCTTTCTCCGGAAGCATCTGCCAGCACAGCTGTCAAATTCCAACTGAGCTTTAAGACCAAGGTCTGGGAGGACATACTTGGAGACAACGGTACTCTGTGGTTTGCCTATACACAACAATCGCACTGGTTGCTTTACAACAAGGACACCTCTTCCCCTTTTCGCGAAACAAATTACGAGCCCGAGGTTATTTTTTCCTGGCGGACAGACGTTGAACTGCCCGGATTCCAATGGCGCATGTTAAACCTTGGCCTGGCACACGAGTCCAATGGCCGCGGACTGCCGAGATCACGCAGCTGGAACAGGGTTTATGCCCAATTTGGCCTTGAACAGGGCAACCTCAGCCTGCTGGTCCGGCCATGGGTTCGCCTGCCGGAAGGGATCGAGTCTGACGACAACCCAGACATCACACGCTATTTAGGCGATGGAGATCTGTTGATTAAATACAAACGGGGAGAAAATATCTACTCTGCCCTGGGCCGCTATAGTTTGTCAGGTGGCCGCGGGGCTGTGCAATTGGATTGGGGCTTTCCTCTTTCCAAAACCTTCAAAGGGTACGTGCAAATCTTCAGCGGTTACGGTGAGAGCCTCATCGACTACAATCATAAGCAGACAAGTATTGGCCTTGGTGTCTCGTTCCTTGATTGGTGGTAATTGCATTCCACCCCACAGATACTCATTTGCTCACATGGTCCATAAAAACGAGCCAGCCCCATCTACCTTGCGGCGGATGGGGCTGGCGGTAAAAGATCAATTATGAAATTTTACAAGAAACAATCGTTATTGGTATGAAGTCTTAAACTCTACCCCCTTCATTGTTTCCGGATCATACAGTCCTTTCTCCGTTGCCTCCTTAATCCACTCTTCTCTCAGAGTGTTCAGGAATACAGTCTTCTCATCAACCAGCTTCTGAAATGGTAATCCAGTCAGCTGCTGAGCTTTTTGCTTGGTTGAAAAATCAGGTGCCACAAACTCAGCTGCGTTGTAGCGTGCCAGAACTGTTCTCAGCTTCACGCGTGCATCCTGGCCCTTGTTGATGGCCGTAGCCAAAATCCTCAAGGTCTCTTCCGGCGCATGGAAGAATGATCCATGACTGGCGATGGAATAATCCCATCTCCACTGGGCATGCCTGATGTCCAGCTGAATCGGTTTCATTTCCGCTGCAGTTGCACCAAGTTCCAGAGCCTTTCCTGCCTCAAGATGAGCCTTGGCAATAACATCCATTGCCGTCGTGCTCAGCTCATTCTTTCGGGCAAGCTTTCTGGCAACAGTATTGCGCAGGGTTTCCTCATCTTCGTTATGACAGTTGAGACAGGTGTTGGCAATATCATCCAGTGGGTTGCCTACATTGTGAGACGAGTATTTAACACCACCCTCACGCTTGTATGGCATATGACAATCTGCGCATGAAACATCGTTTAAACCGTGTGCACCGGTCTTATAAATCTCATAACCAGGATGCTGCGCCTTCAACATGGGAGTCTTGCTGACTTTATGGGTCCAATCCACAAAATTAATGTCATCATAATAGGCTTCCATGTCTTCAACCGCAAAACCCTTGGCCCATGGGAAAGTAACGACCTTGGCAACTTTTTTGTTTCCGTCTTTATCCGTCCATTCAGTGGGTTTAAAGTAATATTCTGAATGGCATTGGGCACAGACCAGTGTTCGCAGATCCTGGTGTGTTGCATCTTCAATTTTCAAACTGCCTTCCGCCGCAAGTCCACGTTCAATATGGGGGCGAGTCACCTTGAGACGCATTGTCTCATTGTCGTGACAATCGGCACATCCTATGGGATTGACAATCTCATTCCCAAACCTGGCCCATTTTCCTGTGAAATAATCAAGTTCACCAAGTTCACCCATCAGGCGAGGAACATCCGGTGATTTACAGGTCCAGCAGGCAGTGGGCATGGGCCCGGTATCTCCATCCACAGGACCGCCGGTACGCAAGGTATTAATATTATCCTCAAGCATATAGGCATGTCCACGCGGAGCATTGTAGTCTTTCGAAAACCCATAACCAGACCACATCACCACCAGTGCAGGATTTCCCTTGAGTATATCATCAATCTCATCACTTTTTTTGGTCTGCAGATATGAGTCGTATTGACGCGGGTAATGCTTGCCCCACTCAGCACTGATTGACTCCATGGGTTTAATGTTCGGTACCCCGTTTATAACCTGCTGCTCAGCCTTGTTTTCATTAATAGATAGAGCAAGAACAATCAACGGAACGATCACAGTCACTGATCCGATTGTCACAAGAATAGATCTTTTCATTTTTACATTCTCCCCCTATGTTGAATTATAATTCCTTTACACCGATGTTATCAGGAGTAGAGGTCAGGTTGGTATTGACACCGTGGGGAACTTCCCTGTGACAGTCCCAGCATCTTCTATCAACAACGCTTTCAGCGCCAGCAACCTGATACAGACTTGTATTGATGGCCATTTGCGATACCATTTCCTGATGACACATGATGCAGTTGGCCTGAATCCTGTCTGATGCATCTTCAGTGGCCCTTATATTCAGACCGTAAGAACGAAGTGTCATGGCCACGGAGTGTTTCAATCCATCCCGAGACTTGGCAAACATTTTATTTGCGAAAGAGTCTCTCGGTAGATGGCATTCCACACAGGTGGCCCGATTCCTGTGTGAACTGTGTTGCCAAGTCGCATAATGAGTATTCATCGTATGGCAGTTGATACACACTTTGGGGTCACTGGAAAGATACGACATCATGTTCGACGCATTCACCACATAGGCAAAAAGTCCGACAGCGACCACAACACTCACAGTTGCAATATATTTCATAGCTGTGCCGGGTTCCATTGATCAGCCTTCCTGGTTGAAATTCTCTCATTAGTATTATCTCCCCTATCCAATTGTCCGCTCAACCATAGGCCCTCCTCTTTTGTAATGATCAACAACCATTGTTGAGAACAAATGAATTTTTTCATATATTCAACACAGAAAAAATCACACTTACGAACAAATACACATAAAAAGAATATTCATTCCTGTTATTTAATAGCCTATGTCACGAAAACAAAGAAATCAAGTGCCACATAGTAGCACTTGAGTTCTTTGTTGACCAACAATAATCAGAGAACAAGTAACTCCATTTATTCATGAAATACTTTAGCAGACTTAAATAATACAAGATTCCCCCCACAACCTAAGAAGAAACAGGTGCACTCCATGCCGTATTGGGCCATCCTGAAAACAGCTAAATAAATCAAATTCACCTGCCGATGGATTACAGAATCTCGTTAACGTCAGGTTATAAGTGGAGTTAGAAGGAAGCTGCGGTAAATAACGACACAAGAAAAAAATCACAACTCTCCCGTTAAGCAATTGCAGCTTAAGCGCTCCAGGGATAGAATAGAGCGCTACTTCTCTATTCACTGCGTCCCATGCGTGGACTCCATACAATGTGCCAACAACCCTTCACCTGAGATCTCAAACCATGCCCATTCAACTGCCATTCAACAACGAACTGATCACCATTCAGCCCCAGAAAATTATTGCCCTTGGTCTGAACTACCTTGAACACATCAAAGAAAGTCAGTCGGTCAACGTCCAGAATTTCACGGATGCAATCCCCACTGAACCGGTCCTGTTCAACAAGACCCCCAATGTCCTTATCGGCCCGGACGAGAGCATTATCCTGCCTGCCTTTTTGAATGACTACAACTGGAAGGATTGTCGCACTGACCATGAGGCCGAGTTGGCCCTGATCATCAAGGATCGCATCAAAGATATTGATGCGGCTGATGCCTACCAGCACATCCTTGGCTTCACCTGCTTCAACGATGTCAGCCAACGCAACCTGCAACGCAGCGATAAATCAGGGTGGTTCAGAGGAAAATCTCTTGATACCTTTGGACCCATTGGGCCACAGGTAGTAGGAATGGATCAGATCGGTGACCCGCAAAATTTGGACATCACCTGTCGCCTCAACGGCAAGGACGTGCAGAAATCCAACACCCGGCACATGATCTTCACCATTGCTGAGACCATCGCCTATGTCTCCAAATGTTTCACCCTTGAACCGGGTGATATAATCATTACCGGAACTCCAAGTGGAGTTGGCCCATTACATGACGGCGATGTGGTGGAAGTGGAGATCGAGAATATCGGGATTTTGAAGAACTCTGTACGGCAGGAATAAAAAGGAACACAATGGGGAATACTTCAAAAGAACAGCATGATGCGCAGGAGGGATATTGTCCCATGCTGGGGCACTGGCTTACGTTCAGTTATTGTCGAACAATGAATAAGGGTTTACCCTGTTTCAGGGTCTTGAACTGCTGGTTTGAAACATTTGCCATCCAGCAATTCATAGCTGAACAATATACCCACGAAGAACAGGGGATGATTTTCACGCCCCCCAAACCAAAACTACCCACCCTGCTGGAACTCATAGAACAGGCGCAGGAACGGGCAGCAAAAACCAGGACCTGACCAACACAACTCCGGAGCAGGTCCGGGCAAACACCTCAACACGCTCTGCAGGCTATAATCAAGCTTTGAAACGAAAACTCTCATTTCTCAAGGCAGCCTGCAATCAATCAGCAGCAATCACCCTGTTCTTCCCTTTTTCCTTGGCCTGATACAGGGCGTCGTCAACTTTTGCAAAAAGAGATTTATGTGAATCCTGATTGTCACACTCCGCCACGCCGAAACTGGCCGTCACGGAAAATCCTTCAGTATATATCTCCTCAGCAATCATCTGACACAGTTTCTGGGCCAAGTTCACGGCCGCATCAGCCCGGCAATGATGACAGACAATCAGGAACTCTTCTCCTCCCCACCTGCCAACCACATCATTGCTTCTCGACTGAGTTGACAAAATCTCGCCAATCTTTTGCAAGACACAGTCTCCGCTGGCATGGCCATAGCGATCATTGATCTCCTTAAAATCATCCAGATCCAGGAGGACTAAGGAAAAGGGTGTTTTGTATCGTTTAGCCATATCCATGGCACTCTGAACACTGGTATCAAGATAACGCCTGTTATAGACATTGGTCAGGACATCGGTTGTTGACAGTTCTTCAAGAACCCTGTTGTGCTGCTTTGTTTCCCTGTAGCGATAAAGGGTAAACACAAATACCACAACAACACCTCCGACTATTTTCCAGAGCAGAGTATAATCCACACGCTGCTCATAGAGGATGCCCATCCATTGGTTCAAGATTTCCTGGTGCGTTTTGGGTTCAATACTACCAATTGCCTGATCAAAAATACTGAGAAGCATGAGATCATCATTTCGCACCCCTACTCCCAGTTCCCAGTCCATATCGATACGGCCACTGATCTTCAAAGTTCCAAAGAAATTTTTTTGAATTTGATAGCCCACTGTTGCCAAACTACCAACAAAACCATAGACATCCCCTCTGTCCACCGCCTGCAAGCCTTGATGAATATTTTCATACTCAATGATCTTCATGGCAGGATACTGATTTTTCAGAATTTCCGTATAGGCATACCCCTTGACCATCCCCAGTTTCCTTTCCCTCACCTCTTCCAGACCAGTAACAAAAAGCTGATCCTGGTTGGTGGCAATCACCATGGGCAGAACCAGATAAGGCTGTGTGAAATTCATATATTTCTTACGCTCCGGCGTTTCCATAGCCAGAGAGAAGATATCACATTTCCTGTCCTGTGCGAACTCAAGCGACTCTGTCCAACTGGTGGTCGGCACCATGACAATGGGGGTCTGAATGTATGACTCGATGATCTGCAGATAATCAGCACTCATTCCCACGTGTTTGCCATCCTTGATCATCTCATAGGGCATCCAGTCCGGATCGACACAGACCGTGACCGGACCTCTCTTGGCCAGATATTGCCGCTGTTCAAAGGTCAGACCTGCTGACCCTTCCTGCACGCAGGTCTGCTGAAAGAGCAATTTATTAAAATTTAACTGTTCCCCCGGCGAAATCGTGCCCTGTGACATAAAAGCCCTAGACATTTCCTCCAGGACACCGCAGTCGATACTCCCAACCTCAATAACTCTCCCCGTTATGAGGCTTTTCGTCAACTCCGCCTCATACTTCAGGGCCGCCCGGCTCTTCCCCTGAGAGTTGTATTGATCAAGAATGATCTGCACAATTTCCTCACTGTTCTCAAGAGCATATTGCCACCCTCTGATGCTGGCCCTGCGGAAGGCCTCAACCTGCCGGGGGTTGCTTTGCACCTTATGCCGTGAAGTGAAAAGATTGACGTCATAAAACAAGGAGCCATAACTGGCTGGATTGAGGATATTGTATTTAATTCCCAGCTCATTCAAGAGATAGGGCTGGTTGGTGATGAAAGCGGTTGTCGCATCCACCCGTCCGCTGATAAAATCATCCAAAGAATGGTTCTGGGGAACAATCTCAAAATCATCCTGAGTCATGCCGAAACGATGGAGCATCGTGGTGATGCCGGAATTCCCCAATTCGGCAGGATTCCCCATGACCCGCTTACCGGCCAGATCAGAAGGTAAAACCAACTCTTCCTGAGACAGGAGAACCAGCGCAGAATGTTTGAAGATATTGGCCAACATGACCACCGGTTTACCGGTGAAATAATCAGCGATAATACTGGAATAGGTGATTCCGAAATCAGCTCTCCCCTCAATCACTTCAGCAACTGAATCAATGCCGGACGTCAGTTCCCTGAATTCGACATCCAGGCCTTCCTCGGCATAATAACCTTTTTCCCGGGCAGCATAGAAACCAGCGTACTCAAACTGGTGTTTCCACTGAAACTGCAGGGATACCCGTTCCAGCGGTTCTGCAGACAGGCCCAAGGGAGCAAGAAACACGACAAAAAAGATGAGCAAGATGCTCTTCACTACGTACATTGAATACCCACTTTAGTATTACTCTAATTTAAAAACTCCGGACAAGAATTCAGTCATATTCCAGCAAAGCGAAAGAGGCCTCTGCAAAGTGTACTGATCAGAACACGAACAGGGCCATGACAGCACAGCAATCATGCAAGACTGCAAAACTGACAGAGAGCCCTGGATAGACACATTTCAAGAAAGAGTACAGGCCACCGACCCAAAACTTTCCAAAAATTTCTTCTCTGCCTCAACCGTACCAATAAGAATCAGTTCTTCATCATCCTTGAGCGGTGTGAATGGATCAGGGCTAAGGAGCAGCTCCCCTCCCCTGTTAATCGCAATAACACTGCAGCCGGTCAATGCTCTGATCCGGTTCTCAACAAGAGTTGAATCAATCAGAGCTCCAGCAACCGGAGCCCTGAAAATAATCAAACCCTCAGCAACGGTCAAGACTTCGTCCGGTTTGAGGAGGTTGACAATGGTATTGGCGCTCATGGTTGAATAGGACATGACCAGATCCGCCCCGGCCTTGTGTAGCTTACTTACGGTTCGCGCCATGGTTGCCCGACTGATGATCTGTATATCGGGTCGCAGCTGTCGACAATAGATGGTCAAATAGATGTTAGTCGGGTCATCATGAGTGGTAATAATAACAGATCGTGCCTCTCGAATACCCGCCTGATGCAGGATCTTGATATCTGCAGCATTCCCGTGAACATGATGCTCATTATTCTTAATAAAACCGACCCGTTTTTCAATAACCTTATAGGAAATCCCATTTTCCTCCAGGGCTTCAACGGCCGCCAGCCCCACCCGACCACCGCCTATAACAAGCACAGGAGCCGACGTGTCCTGAGTTCTCAAATGGGCGCAATACATCTTTTCATAACGCGTCAACTGCTCCCGCGATCCAGCAAGCATTAAGATCATCGAAGATTTGATAACCATCTCAGGCCAGGGCAGTTCAAACTCACCCCGATCCCAGATACCAACCACGGTAATCCCTGTCAATTCCCGAAGACGAATTTCAGCCAGGGTCTGCCCCTCGAGATGTGTCCCCTGAACCGGGGCCTCCGCAATGAGCAACTGACCAAACTCACCAATGACATTGGTGCCCCGACTCAACCCTAAGGTCTTACGCCCAAGGGAGATACCGAGTATTCGCATAAACTCATAGACATGGGTCGAGCCGGCATAGACCATGATATCAATGGAATGATCCATATCGGCGTTGGTGACGATGGGAACAGTTTCACTGACTGATCGCACCGTAAAGGCGATATTCGTTGCCATAACATCATCATTGGTGACAACCACCAGAGACGCCTGATCAGCCCGAACCAATTCATAGGTGCGGGGGTCACCAAGGTCACCATGGACCACATGATAGCCTTGATCGCGAAGCTCGGTATGCTCCTGCAGATCAGGACTGAGCAGGACATATTGATAACCGTACTGTTCCAGTTTTCTCACCAGATTGACAGTCATGGGGTCAAAATTTGTGATGATCACATGACCTTTTGTCTCCGCTGGAAGACGGCGCATGGTTTTGGCTTTGGACTGGGCCTCAAGCCACGGAACATAAAAAAACTGGATAAAGGTAAAAGGGAGAATGATCAGGAGAAAAAGGACCCCTGACAGCAGGACAAACATGGTGAAGACCTTGCCCGTATCGGTGTGAAAGGTGATATCACCAAACCCCAGGGTACTCATCACCGTCAGGGTCCAGTAAAAACCGGTCAGCCAGCTGAAATCACGCCCCTCCTGAGCCATGATCAGGTGAAAGATAAAACTGTAGAGAACGATCAGCCCGGCCAGAAAAGCAATAAACTTAAACAAAACAATAACATTTCGAGAAACTGTCTTCGCCCGGACCCGGTCCAGAGTAGCAATCACTGAAGTAATGTATTTCATATATTATCGGCACTGCTGCCGTTACAGATAGTTACAGATATTGAATAAAAAAGTTTAAAAGCAAAACAGAAAGACTCTCTGTGTCACCACATACGGATAAGGCTCCATGCCAGCGGATAAAATGAATCGCCAGTCCTGATCCTCAATGAAAATCCTGATTAATCAAAATACCCAATAGGCATCCACCAGAACCCTCCAGTTCATTCCAACCCTATCACTTCTAAAAAGAAAAATTAAGTTCTATCAACCCATCCATGATTAAAATCACCATAACAAATGACTACAACACAACAAAGCAGCCCCAAATATGTCCTCAACATCATCACATTTCACTAGCCACGGACAGTCAATCCAACGCCCCATAAAAATTCATTTAGTAAACAAAAAACTTTATGCTAACATACAGAACATTCCCCTCAACAAAGGACTTAAACTCAACATGTCCCACTGAGCTTTCTAACCAGTACGATGCTCAATAATCACAGAGATTGCTATGAATATTAAATGGAAGGCCATTCTCATTACCTCCGTCGCATTTGTGACTGTCTACCTGTCTTTCATTTTTTTCTTCATTCGCTTTACCCAGACACATCTGGAAGAGAAGATTGACAGCACGATTAACGCGAGTCGAATAACTGTTCACTCGATTATGGATCAAAACGAAACCTTCTACACAAGACGAATGATCAGCCTTGTAAACAGCGAGTCATCGAACACTCGTCGGGAAATGATCGAGGCCTTCCGTGACCGCGACCGTGAGCAGCTCTTCACACTAGCCCGATCTTTTTTCGAACTGCTCCAAAAAGAAAATCCATACATTTCATCCATGGGCTGGATTCTGCCCGACAACCATCATTTTCTTCGAATAAACAATCCTGACAAATTTGGCGACGACATCAGTCAAATTCGACCAGATATCGTTTTGGCAAACCGTGAACAACGACAAATAACAGGTTATGCCACCAGCCGAAGTGGCTTCGAATTCCGCATAGTCCAGCCGGTTTCTTATGAAGGGCAGCATCTGGGCGTTGTCCAGCTGGGTATTAATCCGGAATTGTTAACCCAAACCGTCATCAACACCCTGCACAGTCCGGCTGCCATCGTGGTCCCCAATGACACGGCAGCCTTCATGACCCGCCCCAAACTCTCTCAGCACCAGGGAGACACACACACCATCATTACACGCGACCCCGATTTCTTTCAAACCTTGTCTGAAAACCACAGCTTGACCCAGGACAGGCAAAAGATCACCCTCAACGGCTCCACTCTGATGCTGGCCAAAGAAATAGCTCTCACTGATTTCACAGATACCCCAGCTGGACATCTACTCCTTTCCATTGATATTTCTGAAGAGATCAACCAGAGAAACACTCAGATATGGACCACTTCTCTTCTTACGCTCTTCCTGGCCCTTACTGTCCTTGCCATCCTGTATGTAAGCTTCAACAATTTACTCAGCACAATCTTCCGACTCAACGACACCCTTAAAAAACAGAGTCTTGATCTGGAAGATCAGGTAGTTGAACGCTCCCAGCAACTTCAGGAACAGAAAGACCTGCTGACCACCACCATTGATGCGATTCCCGATATTATCTGCCTGAAAGATGGCAAGGGGCGCTGGCAGCTGGCCAATGAATTCACGAAGAAACTCCTGAACCTGAACAGTGACACCTATATCGGTAAAGATGCCTCTGAACTGGCTCCACAGGCTGGATTCATGGGTTCTGTCCTTCTCCGTTGCCGCACCACTGACCTCGAGGTTTTAACCACCGGTCAACCCTCCCAGATCGACGAAACTCTTCACTTACAGGACGGTTCAAATGCAGTTTTCAATATGCTCAGAATTCCGATATTCAACCAGGATGGGAGCCCACGCGCCTTAGTCACTGCCGGACGCGACCTTACACCTATTCACCTGGCCAAACAACAAGAGGCCAGCCTGGCCAAGATCATTGAAGATTCACTTCAAGAAATCTTTCTTTTCGACAAAACCACATTCAGAATTGTCTTAACCAATCGTGGGGCCCGGGAAAATTTGGGCTATACCAGTGAAGAACTCAAACAACTCACCCCATATGACATTAAGCCTGAATTTGACAGGGAGCATTTTATTCAACTTGTTGCCCCGCTCGATCAAGACAGACTTAAATTAAATTTTGAAACTGTTCATGAACGTAAAAACGGTTCAACATATCCGGTCGACATTCACCTGCAGCAGGCAACGTACAACGGCCAGGATGTCTATGTTGCCATGGTTCGGGACACCACACAGCAGAAAGAGTTGGAAAAAAAGCTGCGGCAATCCAAAAAAATGGAGGCCATTGGTACACTGGCCGGTGGTATTGCACACGATTTCAACAATATCCTGACCGCAATTCTCGGCTATGCCGAGCTTGCCCAACGGAATCTACCAGCCGGAAGCCCGGCCACTGATGATATCAGGGAGATCACCAGATCCGGTCTCCGAGCCAGCAAGCTGGTCAAACAGATCCTGGCCTTCAGCCGAAAAGACACAAAGGAACTTGTTGCTCTTGACCCACGAAAAACAATCCATGAAGCTCTGTGCATGCTTCGTTCAACATTGCCGACCTCCATCGCCATACAAGAAGATATCAAAGAGGACTGCGGTCTCATCATGGCCGACACCACGGGTCTGCATCAAATAGTTATCAATCTGTGTACCAATGGCGTCCATGCCATGCAGGGCCAGAAAGGCACTCTTGGAATCACCCTTCGCAGCTGCATACTCAAACCAACAGACAAAGATCCGGAACGACCTGTGGGACCTTATCTGAAATTAACAGTCAGCGACACGGGCAAAGGCATGGATCAAGTCACCATGAAGAGGCTTTACGAACCCTATTTCACCACCAAAGAGCTTGGCCAGGGAACAGGTCTGGGCCTGTCTGTGATCCACGGTCTGGTTGCCGACTACAACGGCTTTATTGAAACAGAAAGTATCCCCGGTAGCGGGAGCAGTTTCCATATTTATTTACCCTTAACCCTTGAATCAAGCGAAAAAGATAAGAATTCCACTGCAGGGATGAAAGACAGTGTACTGTCGGACACAAATGAGACTTCAGCTTCGCATACTGGACGAATTCTGACCGTTGACGACGAATCACTGATTGTCCAACTCCATCAACGATTCCTGAAGGATTGTGGCTACCAGGTCACAGCAATCTCTGACAGCCAGCAAGCACTGGAACTCATTCAAACTGTACCGCAGGATTTTGATTTGATTATCACCGACCAGACAATGCCACATCTCACCGGACTTGAACTGGCCCATGCTATTCACGGCATCCGGGCTGACCTTCCAATTATTCTCTGTACTGGCCACAGTGATCTGGTGGATCAGGAAAATGCGCAACAATACGGAATCAGTGCTTATTTCGACAAACCAGTTGATCTTGATGCACTGTCAAAGGAGATCAAAAAAATCCTCGGGGTGTGACGTATACTAACCGGTCTCCCCTTGCAATCTCCGACGACTTGCCAGAGGAAAGATATCAAGATCGGTATGCGGGAGAAAGAGTGATGCCACATAGTGCTCATGGTAGGCGCTGACCTCTGAGAGTTCAAAGCTTGTCATCCGGCGTATGGTGTTGACCACATCACGGCGAATATGATTGCTCAGGGCACTCATCCGACACCCCATGAGCGAACCATTCCCCACATAGACGACCTGCCCGGGATCCATCTCCGGCAACAGTCCCACGATCATGGCACTGTCCAGGTCGACATAAGAACCAAATCCACCCGCCAGAATGATCTGTTCAAGATCACCCACATCCAGTCCAACTTCGGCTAGCAGGGTTCTCACTCCTGCATGAATGGCCCCCTTGGCCCGAATGAAATTATCAATATCGACCTCAGTCAGGACAATATCCTGATCCATATCCGAATCATCACGCCTGACAATGACATATTCAAAACCACTGCGTCCCTGACGCAGACGAGTACTGTCGAGACTCCGATCAAAGCGCCCCCGATGATCAACAATCCCGGCCTCAAACAACTCGGCAATCATGATCAGCAGGCCGGAACCACAGATCCCGCGGGCAGGTTTATTATTGACTGTAAGAGCCATGGGCTCCAGGGTCAGCGGATCAATACTGAAATCCTCTATGGCCCCATCGGCCGCTCTCATGCCGTGCTGTATGCCTCCGCCCTCAAAGGCCGGGCCTGCTGAACAGGCCGCACAAGCCAACCATTCACGGTTACCAATGACAATTTCCGCATTGGTGCCAATATCAACATACAAGGTCATCTTCTCGGTACGGTACATCCCTGACCCCATGACTCCGGCCACAATATCACCGCCCACGTAACTGGAAACTGCCGGGTAACACAACGCTATGGCATGATCCGCCAGCACAAGTCCAAGATCAGTGGCACGGATCGGCGGGTAAAAAGTAGACACCGGCACATAGGGTGCACGGCGAATATTGTGCGGTTCCAGCTGCAGGAAGAGATGCGTCATCGCCGTGTTCCCGGCGAGGGTAACGGAGCTGATCTCGTCACGAGCCACCCGGGCCTGATCCAAAATTGCATTGACCACCCCGTTGATGCTCTCAAGCACCAGATCATGCATGTGCTCCAGTCCGTCGGGCTGCTCGGCATGGATCATCCGCGAGATCACGTCTTCACAGTAACTGATCTGTTTGTTATAGACACCATTCTCAGCCAGAACCTCACCGCTCAAGATGTCAATGAGCTGGCCATAAACGGTGGTCGTTCCGATATCAATGGCCAGTCCGAAATTACGGCGTGCCCAGTTTCCGGCCTGTACCTGAATCATACGTGAACGTGAGTGTGGGTTCACAGGGCGCTCAAGCGTGACTGTCACTCTGAAATCATCCTCACGCACTGTCCGCCGCAGGCCTTGAAGGACCGGAAAGTTCACCTGAATCCTGTGCTCATTGTACTGTTCCTTCATGGAACGAATCACCCTGCCCGCATCGGCCTGATGATCATTCAGATCAGGCCTGGGCATCTCGAGAAAGAATTTCTCCACCGGTGGCGTAAAAATTCCGGCCTCATGGAGTTCGGCGACATCAAAGACGTACAAGGCTGCCCGATGTCGCACGGGGACATCAATGCCAAGCTGTCCTCGCTGCAGGTCTCCGGCATCAAGAATCTGCAGCGTCACATCAGCGGTAATCTCTGCCGAGCAGGCCTGACGGATGCCCTGAGCAATATCCTCCGCACTCAGTCTCTCACTGACTCCTCTGTCAACCTCACCATGCAACACACGAACACGGCATTTGCCGCAGGTTCCAGCGCCTCCGCAAGAGGCATTGATGTGCACCCCAGCCTGGCGGGCTGCTCTCATAACTGTCGTCCCTGCAGGAAGGTGTAATTCGCGCCCCATGGGTTCGAAGCGGACAACAAAAGATGGATTCAAGCTCACAAATCCTCCAATACGCCCAGCTGCGAACGCCGAAATACCGGACCATCAACACAGACCAATTTTTCCCGGCAATGACAATGGCCACAAAGACCAAACCCGCATTTCATATGACGCTCAAGGGTCGTGAAGATGTTCTCAGGACTGTACCCCAGCTCCTCAAGACGCTGGATTACAAAACGAATCATGATTCCGGGCCCGCAAACCAGCGCCAGATCTTTCTTTTTCTGCGGTCGAAACTCATCAGTGAGCAGGTCAGTAACCAGACCCACCTGATGTTGCCAGCCGTTGTCTGCCGCATCAACAATCAGTCGGCAGTCAACACCCGCCTCCTTCCAGGACTGCATTTCACTCTGAAAACACAGCTCTCCGGGATTCTGACTGCCATAGAGCACAGAGACCTTGCCGAAGTGATCTGGTTGACGGCAACAGGTATGAACAACCGAGCGAAGCGGTGCCATCCCTATTCCACCACCAACAATAAGCAGATTGCGCCCCTGCATCTCTTCAAGGGGAAAGGCTGTCCCATATGGACCGCGGAGACCAATAACATTGCCCGGCTTCAAAGAGTGCATAGCTTTCGTGAGCCGACCGCTGTTTCGTATGGTCAATGAAAAGAAATCACTCTGCAAAGAAGATGAAGAGATGGAAATGGGGGCCTCTCCCTGATGTGCAACAGAGACCATCATGAATTGACCCGGCTGATAACTGAACGAGTTGTTTTCCAATTCATCTATAAAGGACATGACAAAGGTTGAGACGGAGTCCGTCTCACGAGTGATTTCACGAATTATGGCTGACCGGGGAACATAGGGGTTTTTACTGGTCAATCGCAGACGACCAGCCCGACCGGTCATGACCTGGGAATCGATTGTACGAATGGAACGCTCAGTCATGGCCATCCTCTCGTTTCTCAGAACGCTTGTCATCGGCAGCACAGAGGCCATCAATAAAACGAACAATATCAACGCCGCCGAAACACATCCCCACACAACGACCACAACCAACGCAGCTGCTGCGGCCATGTCTTAAAACGTCATCTCTTAATTTGTGATAAAAGCGCTTCGTCACCCGTTGGCTTATGATCTGCACGGAATTATGATTCCCGGCCATCCTGGTAAACCCATCAAACGTGCAGGCATCCCAGGTCCTGACCCGTTCTCCACGATCGTCGGAGAGTGGTTGATCCACAATATTAAAACAGGTACAGGTGGGACAGATAAAGGCACAGCCGCCGCAATCCTGACAGCGGGCCGAGAGCTCGGCAAGCAGAGCCTGCGGTTCTTCACCTTGATCCAGTAATTGAACGGCAAGATCCACATGGACCTGACGACGGAACAGTCCTCGAGACTCAAGGGCCGCCTGATAATGGGCCTGCCGATCATCGTCACCAGCCGGGACAAAAAACTGCGGCCATTGCTGAACGACTTCTCGCCCTCGTGCTTTATCGACCTCGACAAAATAGCGATCACCAAGGTCAGTGAATTGCAGATCATACCCCATCTCGAGATAGGGTCCTGTGCGAGCGGCATTGCAAAAACAATTCTCAAAGGGGTGATTACAGGCCAGAGTGATGAACAAGGCATTCCGGCGACGAGCGTCATAATAGACATCGCGCTCCCGGCCACCAAGAAAGATTGTGTCACAATACATGACCGCAAACATGTCACAGGAACGGACACCGAAATAGACAACAGCGCGAGACTCGGGCAGACTCGGATAAAAACGATAGGCCTGGGCAGAATCTCCAACGGCCTCATCCACTGAATAATGACAGAGCTTTTCCCGCTGGGGAAAGAAGAATGACTTGAGCGAGTTTTGGGGTTGTTCTGCAAGTTCAATGGACTCGTTGTCCAAATCATTCATCTCGGTGTACATGGTATCGCCATAGCTGTTACGAACGGGCGCCACCAGAGAGCGGCTTTTGCGCAGTTTTCGTAAAAAAGGCAAGAGATGATCTTTGTGGAGTATCCACTGCTTACGTCTCATATCACCTCCTCAACTCGAACCGCACAGAGTTTAAATTCGGGGCAGTGTGCTTCCGGATCACGCGCAGAAAGGGTGAGAACATTGACTGGGGCTTCGTGGAAATGAAAATCGCAGTAAAGATCTCCGGGTGCAAGACTCTGACAATAGCGAAGAAAGAACTTACAACTTCCCCGGCGCGAAGTCACCTGGACACGGCTGCCATCAGGAATATTGAGCCGTGTGGCATCATCGGGATGCATATCAAGGAAGGGTTTGTCATGCTCGCGGTTAAGGGTGGGACAGCAACGGCTCATGGTACCGGTATGATAATGATGATATGAACGACCTGTAATCAACAAAAAAGGAAACGCGCTGTCCACAGGTTCGGCCGGCGGGACATGGCTGGCTGGTTGAAAGCGGCCCCGACCACGGGCAAAGCTGAATTTATGCAGGAACGGTGTTCCCGGATGAGCCCTGTCTGAACAGGGCCATTGCAGCCCCCAGTTATCAATGAGTCGATCATGGTACATACCACCGTAAATGGGTGTGAGCAGGCAAATTTCCTCCATAATTTCGGCACTGGACTCATACTCCATGGCATAGCCCATACGCCGACTCAGCTCCATAATAATCCAACCATCATCCCGGGCCGCTCCCGGCGGATCAATGGCCTTATTCATATATTGAACCCGACGCTCGGAATTGGTGACCGTGCCGTTCTTTTCAGCAAAGGAGGCTGCCGGAAAAACCACATCTGCACGTGCTGCCGTCTCCGTGAGGAAAAGATCAGCGACCACAAGAAAATCCAGAGAATCCAGCGTGGCCTCAACCTGATCCAAAACAGGGTCTGAGAGCATGGGGTTTTCGCCCATTATATACATGGCCCGCAATTTATCCCCAGGGCTGCCGGCCCCATGGGTCATATCCAAAAGAGTCTGGCCAGGTTTGTCGGAAAGACAGACGCCCCAGGCCCGGTCAAATTTATCACGTACCACCGGGTCCGCCACCATTTGATATCCAGGCAGTACCGCAGGCAGACCACCCATGTCACATGCTCCCTGCACATTATTCTGTCCACGCAGGGGGTCAACACCTGTAAACTCCCGTTCAACGTGTCCAGTAAGCATGGCAAGACCGGCATATGACTGAACATTGGCAGTACCGCAGATATGCTGGGTCACGCCCAGGCAATAACAGATCACTGAACGCTGTGCACGGGCATAAATTCTTGCTGCTCGGGCAATATCCTTGATGCTCACCCCTGTGGTTGCAGTCACCTCATTCAGATCGATCGTCAGCAGAAGATCACGCAGGGGGATATAATTTTCAGTGCGCATCTCCACAAACAGTTCATCCACCAGATTCTCATCCAGAATACAACGCATCATTCCGTTTAAGAGCGGGATATCAGTTCCCGGGCGCAGTTGAAGATGGATATGCGCCAGAGAGGCCATGGCGGTTTGACGCGGGTCAATGACGATCAACCTGGCGCCCTGATCGACGGCATCATAGATACGACGTGCGACTTGCGGATGAGCTTCGGTGGTGTTGGAACCCGACAGTAAAATAACCTGGGCAGAGCTTAACTCATTTATGGAGTTCGTCATGGCACCGCTGCCAAAGGTCGTGGCAAGACCTGCCACAGTTGGCGCGTGTCAGAGACGAGCGCAGTGGTCGATGTTGTTTGTACCCAGCACGGCCCGGGTAAATTTCTGCAGAAGATAATTTTCTTCGTTTGTACACTTGGCTGAGGCCAGAACCCCGATTCGGTCAGGGCCGTATTGTTCTTTTATTGCAAGAAGAGATTGGGCCGTGAAATCCAGAGCCTCATCCCAACTTGCTGGCAAAAGCGTTCCATTGCGACGAATCAGCGGCTGGGTCAGACGCCTCGGATCATGTATAAATTCGTGGAGATGCCACCCCTTGACACAAAGATTGCCTTGAGACACGGGATGATTGTGACTGGGCATAACTCCCACCACCCGTCCCTGCTCCACCTGCAGGTACAAACCGCAGCCACACCCACAGTAGCAACAGATGCTCATCACCTGATCCATACATTCTCCATTCAACTGATTACCATCCAGTAACAATCAGGCTCACGCGCTCAAACTCCCCTCCTCACGTTCGCCGATCTTGGCAGAAAACACAATGCACCCAACAACTTGACAATGTAAACAAATCTTATGTCAGCCCGGCAAACGAGTCAAATAGTATTCCTGTCATTCAGACAACGACCTCCGTCAAAACAAGACAGACTCCTTTTCGCAAAACACAAAAAAAGGCCTGCTACGGAATAATCCGTAGCAGGCCTCAAACCTACAATAAAAAAAGAACGACTTAGCAGCCGAACGCGTTCTGCAGATTGGGTACGGTCTGTTTCTTACGGCTCATCATGCCATCAATCCACATGGAGCTGTTCTCGAGCTTGCCACCAAAGGCGCCCTCGATCAAGGCGAGATCGTCAGAAAGGACTACCAGGTCGGTGCCCTCTTTCACAACGTCAGTGAGCATAAGCAAAACGCTATGACGTCCATCAGCCTTAACTTCAGCCATGGCAGCCATGAGGTCAGCACGGCAATCGGCTACCTGGTCAAGGGTGGCAAGCTCAAGCTGGCCAACACCTACTTTATTGCCCTTCATATCGAAGTCTTTATAGTCACGGAAAAGGAGGTCTTTGGCAGGAACGCCATCAACGGCAGATTTGGCTTTGAGCATTTCCATGAACAACTCTTCGGTGTCCTCAACGCCGGCAACAACCTTAAGCTCAGCAACTGCAGCCTTGTCATCGTCGGTACAGGTGGGAGACTTGAAGTTAACGGTGTCACTCAAGATAGCGGCAAGCATACCACCAGCAACATCTTTAGGAATGGCAACACCAGCATCCTTAAACATCTTATTCAGTACGGTACCGGTACAGCCAACAGGCTCGGCCCGGAACAGGATGGGCTGGTTGGTGGTCACGTCACCAACTTTGTGGTGATCAACAATAGCTACAACCTCAGCACTCTCGAGGTTAGCCGGTCCCTGACCGATATCACTGAAATCTACCAGAGCAAGAGTCTGGCCGGCAGCGTCCATCAACTCTTCCGGGGCGGTCAGGCCAAAACGGGCCAAGACGGTCTTGGACTCAGGATTGAGCTTGTCAGCAGAAGACTGCATACACGCTTTAGCATCCTGTCCCTGGGCATTCATCAGGGTCGCCAGGGCAATAGCAGATGTGACTGAATCAGTATCAGGGTTGGAATGACCGATTACACAAATAGACATAACTTACTCCTCCATACTCGGTTTAAAGTGTTTCAACCGTTCACCGGGAACGGCTTCCAATAACAAAAAACGTCAAATAAAAAATTGATAAATTGCACGGAACAATAGTGCGTTCAACTGGGTGAGTCAAGCAGAAAAGAAAGATAAAAAAGTTATCAATAACCTGAAAATATTAAAACAACACTCTAAAATCACGACACTTACTTATAAAGGCACCAAACATCCCTGTGACTTTCAACTGATCTTCATGTATATTTAAGAGGCAATTATTTTTCAGATTATCAGGTTCCCGGGAATGGCATTTCGCATTTTCATTTAAACAAAACACCACAGTGTCACAGTTTTTTTTATGAATCAGCCCAAGACACCCCCGAAGCCACCATCCAAGAATCACCAATACACCCTTATCCTCAGTATCATCGTCTTGATTGTGGGCTTTGGTTTCTTGTATGTGGTCAACAAAGACCAGAAAGGCTCCCTGGTCCTGCCTCCGGAGCTTAACACAATTACTGAGCCAAAAACCGGCCGAGCCGACCCAGCTTCCCTTCCGTCCGCCATTACCGGTTCACATGACTCATCACTCACACCATCCGTGGCAGCAGACCATCAATTAAAAAACCAAACCGCTCCATCATTATCACCGCAACAGGCCGTAATTCTCTTACCTGCAAACACAACAAATACACCTGACACCCCCCCGCCAGCACAACTGAATCCTGCAACCTCAATGAACACAGATGACGCCCTTGTGAGTCAAACCTGCCTTCAAGCATCCACCAATCTCAAATCTTTTTACCATACCCTGGATCAACGTGATTATCTTACTGATTTTTCATTAGCTGCAGATTCCCAAACCCATTTTTCCAAACTGATCCAGACCATGCTTGAACAGCCGCCGACCGTGAGCGGTGAGACCAATGATCTCTTCACACTTCTGCAAAACACCGCCCATTTCTTTCAAATTTTCGGCAAAGACAACATCCTCCTGCTCAAGTCAATTATCAACAACGAGCAGAACGAAATCGAACATCTTGCGGCCACCCTGTACACCCTGACAAGAACCCCTTCCTGCTCGGACGTCAGCCAACTGATCCAGCTCAGTCCCGAAGGACTCTATGACTATGCCGGCTTTTTTCTCAACACCATGGCTGGACGACTGTATCTGTTCCGTCGCGACTCCTTCTCCAGACTGCTGGTCAACTACTACTCGGTTCTGATCATGAACGACGCAAACCTTACAAACAGAAACCGACACGGTATTCATCTATTACCAGCCATCACCGCCCTCATAAGCGATCTTGAGCAGAGTGGTGAAACATTGCGCTACCGCGAAGAGTACCTTGACCAGCTCTACCTGCTCCAGGAACAATATCAATAATCAGATGCAACTATTCAGCTTACTGCCGGAAATAAAAATAAAACCGTATACTGTATCTTATTCAGCAGTGCGCCAGATGCACGAAAGAGGTCTGCAAAGTGTACTGATCAGTACATGAGCTGGCCGATGACAAAACAGATGGAGCGCCACTGAACAAGATACTTTCACTCAAAAGTTGCCCACAGGAGGCCTGCCATGCCAGAAACTTCCATTAATCAGCAGTTCTTCGAGTTTCTTCAGCAATCCACTTCACCTTTCCATGCGGTTCAGACCATGGCAGACATGCTCCTTGAGGCCGGTTTTGAACAACTCCACGAAAATCAACGCTGGAACCTGCATGCGGAACAGCGCTATTTTGTCATTCGTGAAGATGCTGCACTGATTGCCTTCACCCTGGACTGTCCTGATTGTTTGTTACTTGGCTATCGAATGATCGGTGCCCATACCGACAGTCCGGGCCTGTTGCTCAAACCCCGACCGGAAGTGACCAGCAACGGTTACGGGCAACTTGGCGCAGAAATTTACGGCGGCCCTCTTCTCAATACCTGGCTTGACCGGGACCTCTCCCTTGCCGGACGGATAACTGGAGTTAACCAGCATGGGCACCTGTCTTCAAGACTCATTGATATTCGTCGTCCTGTCTTGATGATTCCCAGTCTGGCAATTCACCTGGATCGCGAGCTTGAACGCTCAGCCAGCCCCGACAGGCAAAAACACCTGGTACCCATATTCACCCAGCTCAACAACAGTAACAGCACTGAACAGTCCTTTCATGAGTGGCTGCTCAAAGAAGAAAGCCTCAGGGAAGAAACAGAAGATCTGGAATCAATTCTGAGCACGAGTCTCTACTGCTATGACCCACAAGCTCCAACGCTGTTCGGTGCCCGGGAACAATTCATCAGCGGCCCAAGACTTGATAATCTGCTCAGCTGCTTTGTGGCAGTAAAGGCTCTCACCCAGGCCCAGACACGCCAAAACCGACTCCTGATTTGCAGCAACCATGAAGAGATTGGTTCCACTTCCACAACTGGCGCTGACAGCTCATTTCTGCAAAGTATCATGACCAGGATCATCCCCGACGATACCGATCGTCAATGCTGTCTCAATCACTCCCTCTTCATCTCCCTGGACAATGCCCACGCTGTACATCCAAACCACAGTGACCGGCACGAATCAGGCCACATGCCTCGGCTCAATGGGGGGCCTGTCATCAAACACAACGCGGGCCAGCGCTACGCCACCTCAGATATCAGCGCAGCACTGGTCAGACAGCTGGCCAGTGAATCGGATGTCAGCACCCAGGATTTTGTCATGCGAAATGACATCCCCTGCGGCAGCACCATCGGCCCTCGCATATCCGCACAACTCGGGATCAGAACTGTAGATGTCGGCGCCCCATCCCTTGCCATGCACTCCATCCGTGAGACAACAGGCAGCAGTGATCCTCTCCAGCTCTTTCAGCTCATTCACCACTTTCTGACCCGCGAGCACGTACCGACAATTAACCATGCTGGATCAGGTCTTCAGAGCTCAGCGCAATAAGATATGGGTGAAACAACATTTTTTTATCTGATTACCCATAAAGCTCAGCCAGGCATTTGGGGGTTCGGTTGTAACGACTCGTAAACCGAATGCTTCCCGCCAAACGTCCTCGCTCCCACTGGTCACTGCGAATTGTTTGTCGGAAAACACCCGGTTCACAACTCATCTCGGTTTCAATGACTTATTTTGGCTGAGAAACTGCGTTTCATTGATAATCAGATTTTTTCAAGGAAGGCATAAAACATATGCAAGAGTATTCCATTCTATTGTCAACCTAAAACACCAGACCAACCCCCTTTTCCCGCTGAGTAAAGTATTGACAGTCTTTTGAATATTCGCTAGGCTAATTCTTTGATACAATGTGGGTAAAGTTACACACAATTTAAAAATAACAGGCTATTAAGCATTTCTTTTTAGCGCCTTATTATAAAGACAGAAAACAAGCTGCAACCTCATGACCACCACTGACACTTCAGAAAATATCTCCTCAGTTTACCGTTTCCTGGCTCAATGTATGGAATACCCCGATCAGTCATGGATGAGTGATAATTTTTTTCTGGCCCTGGACAATCTCCTGGACAATCTTGGGGGGCAGACTGAGAAAGAATCTATTCATAAAGCCCTAGCAGGTCCGAGCAAATACACCGACTCCATTGAAGACCTGCAGGTCGAGTACACCCGCCTGTTTATTAATGCCCGACCACATGTGGTCGCACCGCCCTACGGATCAGTCTATATAGATAAATCTTTACAAGGTAAATTTGCCGGTGACACCTTGGCTTTCTACCGGGAAAAAGGCTTTGCCATGGACGATTCCGCAGACCTGCCCGATCACCTGATTCATGAACTCGAATTTCTCTCTCTTTTGGCCGCGGACAACGACCAGGAAGGAGAGGAACTTTTTCTTAAAAAATTCTTTCGACCCTGGTTTAGACAATTTCACCAACGGGTTGTCGCAGAATCGCAGCATCCGTATTTTCAAGTAGTCTCACAACTCATCGATTTTTTTACTAAGGAGGAGGACAACGATGGCTTTCAACTTAACCCGGCGTAAATTCCTACAGACGGCATCCCTGGCCGCAGCCGCGGTGCCGCTGTCCAAGGTGGTTTCCGCTGAAACTGGCATCACAAAGGCCCCACTTGATGCCATGGGAACCCATGGCGACCAGACCGTTGTCGGCGGAATCTGCGAAATGTGCTTCTGGCGCTGTCAACTCGTGGGCAAAGTCCGCGACGGCCGCCTCATGAAACTTGAAGGCAACCCCAAGTCTATTGATAACGGTGCCGCCATCTGTGCCCGCGGCAACGCCGGGGTCAAACTCCTCTATGATCCTGACCGCCTTAAATACCCCCTTAAGAATGTGGGTAAACGTGGCGCTCCCACATGGAAGCGGATCTCCTGGCAAGAGGCCCTGGATACCTGTGGTGATAAGCTTAATCAGGTTGTGGACAAATACGGCGCCCATGGCATCTCCGTGTTTCCACACGGTGCATCGGCCAAATACCCAATGCACTACTTTGAGCGTACTGTGGGAACTCACAACGTCAGCGAGGCCTCTTTCTTCCAGTGCCGTGGTGTCCGTGACACCGCCTACATTGCCACCACCGGCAAGGCTCCCGGCGAAAAAGTTGACATGCCCAACACCAAGGTCATGTTCTTCATCGGCACCCATATCGGCGAAAACGTCCACGTTTCACACGTCAAACAATATATTCAGGGCCTGCAAAATGGCGCCAAACTGATTGTTGCCGATCCGCGCTTTTCCGCTTCGGCTGCCAAAGCAGATATCTGGGTCCAGATCAAACCCGGGACAGATACTGCCTACATGCTGGCCATCATGAACTATCTGGTCCAGAACGACAAATATGACCATGATTTCATCGAAAACCACTCTTATGGCTTTGAAGAGTTCAGTGAAGCCATTAAGGAATGGACCCTTGAAAAAGCGGCCGCTGAATGTGACATCCCCGCAGCTCAAATCAAAGAAGTTGCCGATCTTCTGGCCGCCAATGCCCCGAACGTAGCCATTCATCCAGGTCGCCACGTCACCTGGCACGGCAACGACTTTCAGCGCCAGCGCGCTTTGGCCTGCCTGACCGGTCTCCTGGGTGCGTACTATGTCAAGGGTGGCTGGGTTCCCGCCAAAGGACCCAAGGTTAAAGGTTTCAGCTGGAAAAACCATGACCACGGTACCGACTACAATCTCAACTACAACCAGGAGGAAGAAGCATTACGCCATCCCTACGCTCCTCCAGGAACCCCGTCAGAGCTGATTCGTGACTGTGCTATCTCAGGAAAGCCCTACCCCATCAAGGGCTGTGTTGTCTGGGGTCAGAACCCCATGCAGACCATTCCCAATCAGGAGAAAATGAAGCAGGTTTTCATGCAGATGGACTTTGTCATGTGTGTCGACATCATGCCAACGGATGCAACCCTCTGGGCCGACATCCTTCTGCCGGAAGCCAGTTATCTGGAGCGCTACGATTACATCAAAAAAGGAACCCAGTGGAACCTTGCAGAGACGCACCAGCAGTACATTGCTCCACGTATGCCACTGGTTGATCCCATGTTCGAGCGCAAGGATCAGGTCTATATCACAAATGAGCTCGCCAAACGCATGGGTCATGCCAGCGAAATCCCTGTGAAGAGTCTGGAAGAGATGACCGAAAAGAGTCTCGCCTCAGCCGGGCTGTCCATCGCCCAGATCAAGGCTGAGGATGGAATACATATCCAGCCGGGTAAGGACCCCTACAGCATGCCGGAAGACTTTGAAGTCCAGCTTTATAATGATGACCTGGCCGATGCCGGTTTTCCAGGCGCTCCGACCTACATAGCAGTACCGGATGTCCCTAAAGGTTTTGCCCGTCTCCTGTATGGTCGTGCTCCGGTTCACACCTTTAACCGTAGTCAGAACAATGTCTGGCTCCACAACGCCATGCCCGTCAACCCTGTCTGGGTCAACAATGAGGTGGCTGGCAAATTGGGCCTGATGGACGGAGATACTGTCAGTGTGGTCAACAGCGAAGGCGTTGCCTCCGGCACCACAACCACAGTCAAGGTCACCCCAGGTATCCGCAAGGATTGCGTCTATATGTATCACGGCTATGGCAGCACCAATCCTGCCCTCTCTGTGGGCAAGGACCAGGGTATCGATGACCAGAAGCTTATCACCATACTGACCGCTGACCCTGAGAGCGGATGTAGCGGTATGCGCAATAACTTCGTCAAACTGGTCAAGAACGGTAAAGTTCTGGACATGCCGGCTTAAGCTGATTCACGAGGAGGAATAGTTCAATGCAATATGGAATGATTATCGATCTGGAACGGTGCGTCGGCTGTCATGCGTGCACCATTGCCTGCAAAGCCGAATGGGAGGTTCCAGTAGTCAATAGCCGTAACTGGGTCAACCGTCTCGGACCGAGCATGACCCCTGAGGGACTTGCTTCAACCTATTACCCCGGTCTTTGTAACCACTGTGAGAAGCCACCCTGCGTCGATGAATGCCCGGCTGATCCTGTGGATATGACCTTCACCGACGCCAAGTCCGGTGCCACCAAGACCATGAGTGTCTCCGCAACCTGGAAAGATCCATTTGACGGTACAGTACAGATAGACAAAGAGCGCTGTCTCGGTTGCGGCGCCTGTGCCGATGCCTGTCCTTATGGCGCACGCTTCGTCAATCCGGATCTTGCCGATGATAACTCAATGGGCAAGGCTGACAAATGCACCTACTGCAAACCTCGGGTAGATGCAGGATTTGAGCCTGCCTGTGTTCAAACATGTATTGCCGGAGCACGTATCTTCGGCGATCTGGACGATCCCAGTTCAGAGGTTTCCAAGTATGTAAAGAATGGTGCCAAAGGCATCGAGCCCACGGGCGGCCATCTTGGACCAAACTCCCGTTACTACGGAAACAAACGTGACATGAGTTTACTCTTCAGCAGCTCAACCCCTGCGCTTGCTGACCTTGGAAGTGCTAAACGTCGTGCCATGCTGGCCACTATGGTCAAACCAGCCATGAACAAGGCCCGTGACATTGGCCTTCTTGGTCTGGCTGGTACCATGCTGGTCAAAAAGATGAACGAAGACGAGTAGTCCCATCCTGTCTCAGCTCTATTTATAGCTGAGACTCCACTGACAAAAAAGGGGCGTTACCGATTCCGGTAACGCCCCTTTTTTGTGCCACATGCAAGAACGAATCAGGCTCATGCCTCATTTCATCATATACGGAGAACTGCAATAACAAACCACAATTTGTTACAGCGAGCTACTATGCCTGGAATTACATTTCACCCCTTTTTTTCAGGAATAGATAAAAACGAAACGATCATCATCAATACTGATGCGTAACCTTCCTTCATGATTACGGCCATACACTTCCCAGCCGGGTTCTCCTTTAATTTCACACTTGAGACATTGAGGAGAATGCACCCCTTTTTCCCTATCGCACCAAGCAACTAATGTGGCAAACTCGTTATCCCGTTCAGCGAGCAATCGGGTCATTCCCCTGGCTAATTCAAAATCTATTTCATAACCTGAAATTCGAAAATCAATTTGCTCCATGACGTCCTCCTCCTTCACTAATTATCAAATGGTAATCTCTATTAAAAATCCAAAAAAAACATGCAGTAAGCTAAAAAAAGCACTCACTTATTTGACTTTATTTTTTACCTCACATAACATGAATAATACGTAATTATTCATTACGATAAACTAAGTACCACAGTGTAGCAACGCGTCACGTTCAACGTGAAGCCATATCGATTTGGGTCTGATGAAGGTCTACTACCCTTCGGACTCAATTCAAATCATTTTTTTATGTTTGGAGGAGTTGCATGAAGAGAACACTTACTAAAATCATCCCCTTCCTGGTGATGGCATCCTTTCTTGCCACAGGATGTACCCAGGAAAACACGCAGGCCGCTAAAGCAGCAAAGCCAGCTGTTGAACAAGTAGCAAAGAAAAATGTCTACAAAGGTTCAGTGGTTGGAAAATCCAACAAGGCCAAATCCATTTCCATCAAAGTTGGAAAAGGTGCCGAAGCCAAAACCATTATGGTTGCTTTTGATGATAACACCAAGGGTGTTGATCATGCCACAGTCGGGCATGCTTCAATCATCAATTATGAAATGCGTAATGGTAAGCCTTATGCCACTGTCATTAAACCAAAACTTGCGAAACTCCCCGAAGGTGTAACAGAAATCAAGACCGAAGATCTGGCCGAAATGATTGAGAGTGGCAAGAAATTCACTCTGATCGACTCCAGACCAAGTGGTCGCTATGCCGCTGGCTCTCTGCCCACCGCCAAAAACATCACTGTTGCCAAGATGAAAGAGACCAAGGGTGCAGGTATCTTACCTGAGAACAAGAATGAATTGGTGGTCTTTTTCTGCGGAGGCCCCACGTGAGGCATGTCAACATCCTCCGCCGGTCTGGCGAAGAAAGCAGGTTACACCAACGTTCGTGTCTATCTTGATGGCGAACCCCATTGGGTCAAAGATGAATATCCCGTTTATGCCTCCAATAAGTTTGTAGCAACTGGCAACATTGTCCTCATCGACCTCCGCAGTGCTGCAAAGTCAGCCGCTGGTCGTATTCCACGTTCAGTATCCATCGCATACGACGATCTTGAAGATCGCATTGAGGACATTCCCAAGAAGGCCCCCATTGTCCTGTACAGCGACAATGCCGAAGAGGCTGAAGATGGAATTAGCGATTTGCGTTATGAAGGTTTCAAAAAAGTTTCCCTGGTCAAAGGTAACATCCAGGGTTGGACCAAGTCTGGTGGAGCCATTGAGAAAGGACCTGTAGTCACAGATATCAAATGGATCCGTAAATTAGGTAAGGGCGAAGTCGCACTGGCCAGCTTTAATAAAGCAGCCAGCGGACAAGATGCCGGAGCGATCGTCCTCGACGTCCGCACCAAAGACGAAGTGAGTGGCGGTAAGTTTAAGAACGCTGTCGCTATCCCCTTGGATGAGTTGGGCAGCCGCCTGAGCGAACTGCCCAAGGACAAGAAAATCTACGTCCACTGCACCTCTGGTGCCCGGGCCGACATGGCCGCACAGGAACTGAACAAAAATGGCTTCAAGGCTTCGTTCCTGATCGCCAATGTTAATTGTGAAGGAAATGACTGCACAGTGGAAGATTAAATAATTCGCCCTTTGTGGCGATTAACATCTCCTCTTGAACCATCAGGCCAGAGAGGAGATCAGTTCTAAGGAAGGACTGCCTTTTAGGTGGTTCTTCCTTTTTTTTTGATTTCAAGGTATCTTGACCAATCAAACATTGATGATATCGCTTTGATAATTGCTTAGTTGCTTGGTTGCGTATGGTCAGCCGAATAAGGCTCGCCCTGTCCAACAACTCTTAGATCAGATAACACTGCGTCAATCCACTCTTCAAAAATCAACAGGTCCAGAATATCATGAGCACAGATGACAAAAAAATTATTTATTCCATGATTGGAGTGAGTAAATTCTACGATAACACACCAGTTCTTAAGGATATATCTCTCTCCTATTTTTACGGCGCAAAAATAGGAGTCCTGGGGCTGAATGGTTCCGGAAAATCCACCCTGCTCCGTATCCTTGCCGGGATTGACACCGAATTCAACGGCAAAACTTCACATGCACCTGGTCTGACCATCGATTATCTTGATCAGGAACCACAGCTTGACCCTGACAAAACAGTACGGCAGATCGTTGAAGAAGGTGTTCAGGGGACAGTTGATCTTATCGCTGAATTCAACCAGATCAACGAGCAATTTGCTGAACCAATGAGCGATGATGAGATGCAAAATCTCATCGACCGTCAAGCCACAGTGCAGGACAAACTGGATGCGCTCTCAGCCTGGGATCTCGACTCTCGCCTGGAAATGGCCATGGATGCACTGCGCTGCCCTCCACCCGAAACCTCATGCCTGAACCTGTCTGGTGGTGAACGGCGTCGTGTCGCCCTCTGTCGTATTCTCCTCAAAAAGCCTGATGTCCTGCTTCTGGATGAGCCCACAAATCATCTTGATGCCGAAAGCGTCGCCTGGCTTGAGCACCATCTCCAAACTTACGCCGGAACCATTATCGCTGTGACGCATGATCGCTATTTTCTTGATAATGTGGCCGGTTGGATCCTTGAACTGGACAGGGGAATGGGAATCCCCTGGAAGGGTAATTACTCATCATGGCTTGATCAGAAAGAGAAACGTCTGGCCACGGAAGAGAAACAGTCAAGTGATCGGCGCCGCACCCTCCAGCGGGAACTTGAATGGATTCGCATGTCTGCCAAGGGAAGGCGGAGCAAATCAAAGGCCAGGATCAACGCCTATGATCAGCTCTTGAATCAGGAGAACGATAAAGCTGTCGAGGATATGCAGATCTACATTCCACCGGGACCACGCCTGGGCAAGGTGGTCATTGATGCAGAAAATATCGGCAAAAGTTTTGGGGATCGTCTGCTGGTAGATAATATGAATTTCAACTTGCCACCTGGCGGTATTGTCGGAGTTATCGGCCCCAACGGCGCCGGGAAATCAACCCTGTTTAAAATGATTACTGGTCAGGAAGAACCAGACAGCGGTTCAATCCGCCTGGGTGAAACAGTCAAGCTCGCCTATGTTGATCAAAGCCGTGACGTTCTGAACCCCGAAGACAGTATCTGGCAGGCCATCTCTGAGGGCCAGGAGTCCATCTGGCTGGGGACCAAAGAAGTGAACTCACGAGCGTACGTAGGACGCTTCAATTTCTCGGGCGCCGGCCAGCAAAAAAAGGTAGGGCAGCTCTCTGGTGGACAACGCAACCGGGTGCATCTTGCTCGGATACTCAAAGAGGGATGCAATGTCCTGCTCCTTGATGAGCCAACAAATGACCTTGATGTCAACACTCTTCGTGCCCTGGAAGAGGCACTGATCAACTTTGGCGGCTGTGCCGTGGTCATCAGCCATGATCGCTGGTTCCTTGACCGGATTGCCACTCACATTCTGGCTTTCGAGGGCAACTCAGAGGTTGTCTGGTTTGAAGGAAACTATTCAGATTACGAGAAGGATCGAAAGGCCAGACTGGGATCGGCCGCAGACCAGCCACACCGTATCAGATACCGTCAATTGACCCGCTAACGACGACATAGTTCTTTTTTAACATAAAAAGGGGTCTGACAAAGTAATTCATCAGACCCCTTTTTGTATTTTACCCATCAGCACCGATCTCAGATCAGGTCACTCATCTCTCACCTGTCTCAATCGTCAACATGTCCTCGTCCAGCAGGCCTGAAACACTCCCTGATCAGAGAATACTCAACTCGTCCAGGGCGTATTAACTGCAGGTGTCCCTCTTTTAATCCAATTACAGTTGATCCGGACTCACCACTCGTCTCACCACCGTCAATAATTAGATCCAGGCGAGATCCGAATTGCTGCGCCACCTCCTGAGCGGTACGCGCCGGTGTCTGGCCCGAGAGGTTGGCGCTTGTAGCCGTTAAAGGGCCGCCAAAAGCATGACAGAAGTTACGGGCAACCAGGTGCGGTGAAATGCGAACTCCGACAGTGCCGGTTCCTCCAAGCAAACGGGAGGGGATTCCTGCCGCTGCAGGGAAAACCAAGGTCAGTGGACCTGGCCAGAACTTCGCCATCAACGCCTCATATTGCTCCGGGACCTCTTGCACCAGAGACCTGAGATCCCGAGGATCAACAATCAGAAGAAGAATTGGCTTTTCATCCCCCCTGCCTTTCACCTGAAACAATGAATCAACTGCCCGTGCATTGTGCGGATCAACGGCAAGACCGTAGTAGGTCTCGGTGGGAAATGCCACCACACCACCATTTCTGACGACATCCACCGCCTGCCGAAGTCCCTTCGCCGAAGGAGCGACCAACAAACAATTAGAGCCCAAGTGTCTTGGCCTTTTTTTCGACCTCACTGGCCATTTCACGTTTATAATCAACAAGCTTTTCCGCCATATCCCGGTCATCGTTTGCCAACATACGACAGGTAAAAACGGCAGCATTCTTTGCGCCTGCCTTTCCAATGCCCATGGTTGCAACCGGAACTCCGGGAGGCATCATGACAGTTGACAACAGCGCATCAAGACCATTCAACGCAGATGCATCAAGTGGAACTCCGATAACTGGAATATTAGTATGTGCAGCCAGGACTCCTGCTAGATGTGCGGCCATGCCAGCCCCGGCAATAATCACCTTCAGGCCCCGCTTCTGAGCTGTGGATGCAAACAGAGCCGCACGTTCCGGCGTACGATGAGCTGAGGCCACTGTCATCTCATAGGGGACATCCATCTTCTTAAAAAAATCCGCTGCAGCCTGCATGACCGGCAGGTCCGAATCACTGCCCATGACAATACCAACCAGAGGTTTTCTGGTATCTTTTCTGGGACGATTCAGAGCCTTTGCACCAATATCTGTTCTGGAATAAGCACCGGCCCAACTAATCTCACCTACAGCTTGGTACGCCTGGGCGATGGCCTTCTCCAAAGTCTTACCCACTGCTGTCACACCCAGAACCCTTCCTCCGGCAGTGACGGTCTGTTTTTTCTTGATCGCAGTCCCGGCATGGAAAACAACAACCCCATCCATTTTGGCAGCCTTGCTAAGCCCCTTAATAACCTTGCCGGTTTTATAATGGCCAGGATACCCTTCTGATGACATGGCCACACAGACTGTTGGCCTGGGATCAATCTTCATGTCCACTTTATCAAGGCAACCATCAATGGCCGCCTCAAAAATATCAACCAGATCACTCTTCAAGCGCATGAGTAGAGGCTGAGCTTCCGGATCGCCAAAACGGCAATTGAACTCGAGGACGTTAATATCCTCTCCATCAATCATAAGTCCGGCATAAAGCATGCCTTTGTAGGGACGCCCTTCGGCGGCCAATCCCTTTATTGCAGGTAACATCACCTGATTCACTGCAAAATCGGCTATTTTTTCCGTTACGACCGGGGCCGGTGAATACGCTCCCATTCCACCTGTATTCGGTCCACAATCACCATCAAAAATGGCCTTATGATCTTGGGAAGTGGGGAGTGAAAGAACAGATTTCCCATCTGTGAAAGCAATAAACGATGCCTCTTCTCCCTTCAGACAGGCCTCAACAACGATTGTATTCCCCGCCTCACCAAAGGCCTTATCTGCCATGATGAGATCAACGGCCTCATGAGCCTCCTGAGTTGTGGCAGCGACTATTACGCCTTTGCCTGCAGCCAGACCATCGGCCTTAACCACAACAGGTGCGCCACAGCTGTCGATATACGCCTTCGCCTTGACAGCATCGGTAAAAACTTCAAAGGCGGCAGTGGGAATCCCGTATTTCTTCATGAATTCCTTTGAAAAAACCTTGCTCCCCTCAAGAATGGCCGCCTTTTGAGAGGGACCGAAGATACGCAGACCTTTTTCCTCAAAAAGATCGACAATGCCCTCAGTCAGGGAAGATTCCGGACCAACAACAGTGAGATCAATCTTCTCTGCCATGGCAAAATCCACCAAACCCTGAATGTCAGTGGCTGAGATATCAACGCAATCTGCCAGATGGGCAATCCCGGCATTTCCTGGTGCACAGTAGATCTTTTCCACCCGGGGGCTTTGATGGATCTTCCAAACCAGAGCATGCTCACGCCCCCCGGAACCTACGACCAATATTTTCATGAATACTCTCCTGTTTTTCTTCCTTGATACAAAGCGTTTATTCAACAAAAAGCAAACTGCAGCCACAGACAAGAAACGTGCTGGTCAAGATCGTTTATTATTATAATCACCGACTAAGCTAACCGTTGACAATTTGTCTGGAACATATAATATAAATGAGGACTCATTCATTTTATAGTTCTGCTCCTCTCCTTCTCTGTTCCTCTATTGGACCTGAATATTGCCCTATTAAACTGTTGAACTGTTGAACTGTTGAACTATAGGACTTGAATCATTCATGCACGTGCCCTCTCCTACCCTATGAAAACAACCGACAAGCATACAAAGATCATCCAGGCGGCAACTAAAGTCTTTGCCAAAAAGGGCTTCTTTAATGCCAGAATATCCGATATTGCCAAGGAAGCCAAGGTCGCAGACGGGACAATTTATCTTTACTTCAATAACAAATTCGATATTTTGATTTCAGTCTTTGAAGAAGAGATTGGCGGCCTTGTTGAGCAGGTGAGCAAACTTCTCGCGGAAGAAACTGAACCGCGGAAAATGCTGAAGATCTATGCCACCATGCACCTGTCCATGATGAAAAAGAATAAAAACCTAGCTGAAGTCATTCAGATCGAATTGCGCCAGAGCACCAAATTGATCAAAGAATACCGCAACAACAAGTTCAGTGAATATATCAACATCATCTCGACCATTATCAAACTGGGTCAGAGTCAGGGAATCTTTCGGGAAGATATCAAACCGGGTATTGCCAAACGTGCTTTTTTTGGTGCCTTGGATGAAATTTCACGAGTCTGGACCCTTTCTTTAAAAAACACCTATACCGTGGATGAAACAATCACCCAGGTTGTTGACATTTTTCTCTTCGGAATGCTCGCTCCCACCAAAAAAAGGTAAAATATCTGCGAGCTCAAGCAAACTCTGAAGGACGAATGGATATAATCTCGAACTCACGGCTGCCACCAGGCGTCTTCACCATGACTTCATCTCCCTCTTCCTTGCTGAGAATGCTTTGACCTATGGGTGAGAGCACAGATATCGACCCCTGCTTGACATTTGCCTCTTCAGGCCCCAACAATTGATACGTTACTTCCTCATCCGTATCCAGATCAAGAAGATCCACCACCGTCCCGAAGACTGCACGCACACAGGAAACCTCTGTACAATCAATTACTTCTGCTCGTCCAAGTTTATCCTTCAGTTCCATGATCCGGCCTTCGATATGGCCCTGACGATCCTTGGCAGCGTGATATTCAGCATTTTCTTTCAAGTCGCCGTGTTCACGGGCGACCTCTATGGCCTTTACCACCTCCATACGCTCAACTCGTTCCAGACGAGTTAATTCATCGCGCAAATTTTGATGCCCCCGGACTGACATGGGGATACGCTCTACCATTTTTTACTCCTGTTGTATAATAAACGCAGCCGGGGCCCAATGATGCAGGATCAGCCAGCCACACAATATGAGAAAAACCCTTAAAATAAAAAACCTGCATACTGTTTCAACCAAACGAACAGCCTGCAGGACACATTGTTACAACTACCAGCGATAGATCAAAGACAGGGAACCCTGTTCCCGTCGATACTCACTGCCATTCATAATATTAACAGCGGTATTTAATAAGAAATCAGGCCTGATTTCAAGGAAAATATTCGCATTGAGTATATGAATATCATAGCCTCCAGACTCATACCCCAGCGAATAATCCAGGGTGTAATAACTGGGCACACCACGGCCGGAAATATCCTGCGCCAGCTGATGTTTAAAATGGACACCTACCAGCTGTTGCCAGAATTCCCCTGGACTCCAATATGGATGATCTCCTGGTTGAAAACCATCTTCAAAGCTGTAATCACGGCCGAGATTTTCTCCACTGTGATGCAGATACTCATACCCATAGCGCAACTGCAACAACAACGGCTCCCTGTTCAGTACGTAAGCCCCCCAGACATAATATCGATTCTGCTGGTTCGCGTCGCTGAACTGTCGATGCCTATACTCACCTCCGACCTGAAGACGTGGTAAAAAATTAACCATCAGCCCAGCTCCAAGATCACGATGGTCAATTTCCTGCTCCAGGGCCTCTAACGTATCATCCACCAGATCCCGCTCAAACCGTGCATACCCTTCACCCCAATCACCTAAACGTCCACGTAGCTCAAGCCCAAAAAGTGGGCTCACTCCAGGCTCACTGTCCTGGCTCTCAACTCCAACCTGAAGCCCAAGGGACAGGTTGTCCCCCATACGATTGAGATAATCTACCCGAAACCGGTTGCACCACAGGTTTTGATCAGTTGTCCCCGACTCATAAAAACTTCGCGTTACAACCAACTCCATCTCCTGATGCAGATCCTGCATCAACCAGGCGCCCAAACCAAAAGAATTACGCTGTTGATCGATATAATCATCTCGTCCCTTTTGGTTTTCATGATCAATAACAGCCCAATACCTGGTTTGTCGTTTGAGATTATTTCGGGATACAGCATCGGCCAGACCTGGATAATTGGGATTAATTCGACCTATTCGCTCGTATATGGCGGCTTCCCGACCAAGCATACCCAAACGGCTATAGATCCCAGCTAAATCAAAAAGGCTTTCAAGCGTCGTCTGATCAGAAGACAGCGCCTCGTATTCATGCAGGGCCAGAAAATCATCTCCCACGGTCATAGCCTTACGGGCAGAAAGCTCTCGAACCACTAATTGCTGCCAGCGATAGTCAACATAAAGATCGACGCTGATCCTGGCCTCAGGTTCACCCGCTCTTTCAAGAACAAAGGAAGGAGACATAACCACTTCCAATCGATCAGGCTCCGGTGGATAAGTAAAAGTCAGCTTATGCAAAAGACTCCGACTGGTGAGCGGAAGTTGCAATTCAGTTCCAGCCTGTTGCAGGTACTCATCAAAACGTTGATCCACCGAAGGTTGCAGCATTCTCTCGTAAACAGACACGGCATCGCGATGACGGCGATCAGCCCAAAGCGCGCGCGCCAAGAGGAGGTGACGCCAATATGACAACCCTTCAGGGCTGTTCTGCGCGGCCTCATCAACCTGACCTCTCTTTTTGACAGCCGATAGTTCAGAACTCAAGGCATCAATAAGCGCCGGGTATTCTCCCTGCAGAAACATAAGCTCGAGTCGTTGACGATGGAAAAATTCTTCATTGGGATATCGACTGACCAGCTCATCCAACAAGAGTCGTGCCTCTTCCAACCCACCATGGTGACGCAGGATATCAGCCTCCAGCAAAACAGCTCGCACTGACTCCCGACAGCCGTTCTGGCTTTCACGCACCAGAATCAGACCAACATCGTACAAACCGTACTGATAACAAAATTCTGCCGCCTGCAACAAACGAGAAGGGAGCAATTCATCTGAGAAAGAAGATTGTATTCTGTTGGCCGCAAGCAGGTCATCTCCACCAGATTCAAATAACGCCGATAAAATGACTAGTTCAACCTCGCCAGGCATACGCCCAAGGACTTCAGAAGCCAAATCTCTTCCACTCTCGAACCAACCAGCTTGATAATACAAACGAAGCAAAATCAGATCCAACTGAAGAAGTTTCTCCAGTCTTTCGGGAAATTCTGTTGTTGACACGTTCTGTCGATACTGCAAAGCAGAATCTATTGCCTGGTGAATTTTCCCGCTTGCAGCAAGCCACTGTAACTGATCAAAAAACAGGTCTGTCTGAGCCTGGCTGGAATCTACAGACAGGCTCAAATTCATATCACTC
>JACNLK010000086.1 GCA_014381505.1 Candidatus Desulfatifera sulfidica
AGGGACTCTATCTCGTTAGGCTGCTTTGAAAAGTTAGGGTTTTCGTTCAAGATCAAGGTCTGCGAAAAATTTTACCAGAGGCATGGAGTCGATATTTGGAGGATAAAATTTTGGACGCGACGCAAATTTTGAGTATAAAAACAATTGTTCAAGGCATCTATTAATATTCTGGCACAGGATTGTGCTTAATTCAAGGGAACTGTCATGATTTACGGCACTGGCCTGGTCGTGTTTCTCTCTGTCCGCTGTTGTGTCAGCCGTGTTCTGCGAAATGATGTCGTTGAAAAAAATATTGGCAAGACTGGGCGTGAATGTCGTTGGAACCAGTTCGTGCATAAAATTTGCAGTCACTGTTGACACGATGCTGTGGTTCATCTTACTCTGAAATCAGCGATTCGGAATACTTGGAAGAATTAATTCTGTTGCCATATTGGTAAAATAAAATTGGGGGACGATTCTTGATCATGACGTGAAGGGGGACGGTTGTTTCGGCTGGATCGTCAAGGGGCTTGAGGAGAAGAGCAATGCAGGCAAAGAAAATGATGGCGGGTGTGGAGTCAGCAAAGACTTCGCGACCGGTGATTTTTGGTGAGGTACTGTTTGACTGTTTTTCCGATGGGAGCGAGGTTCTGGGTGGTGCGCCCTTTAATGTCGCCTGGCATCTGCAGGCCTTTGGCTTGGCCCCGCTGTTGGTGAGCCGAGTCGGCCAGGATGCATATGGGGCAAGGGTACGACAGGCTATGGCCGACTGGGGTATGGATCTGAGTGGCCTGCAGGAGGACCAGCAGACACCCACCGGTCGGGTTGATATTCGGCTGGATCGGGGTGAGCCTGATTTCTCCATTTTGGATCATCAGGCTTATGATATGATTGCTCCTCCTGAACAATTACCGGTTCGGGTCGCCTTTATCTATCACGGTTCCCTGGCCCTGCGTGGCTCCATGAACCGTGCGACCTTGCGTCAGATGAAAAATGAGTGCGGAGCGCCGGTCTTTGTCGATGTCAATCTTCGCCCTCCCTGGTGGGAGGCGGAGGTGGTCAACGAACTGCTCTCCGGGTCGACCTGGGTCAAGCTGAATGAAGATGAATTGACGGCCCTGGTTCCGGATCCCAATGAACTAGAGCTGCAAGCCGCCGCCCTGTTAGCGTCCTGGCCGCTGGAACTGCTTTGTGTCACCCGGGGGCGGCACGGCGCACTGCTCTTCCAACGGGACAATTCCAGCTTTTCCACTACCCCGGTCGAAGATGTTGTCGTGGTCGATACAGTAGGCGCCGGCGATGCTTTCAGTGCAATTTTGCTCCTGGGTCTGTATTGGAGATGGCCAATGGCTCTGACCCTGCAGAGAGCCCAGGATTTTGCTTTGGCTGTGGTCGGCCGGCGTGGTGCGACCACAACGGATTTTCAACTCTATGAACCGTTTTTAAGAGACTGGCACAAACAATGATCTCTCTGAATCAAGAAAAACTGATCGATCAGTTGCACCACTTTCTGGCCGAGGAACGCCCTGCGGCCCAGACCTTTTTCCATGAAATCCGTGCCTGTGGCCGGCCCTTGATGTTGCAGACCGAGCTGCGGGATCTCTTTCAGCGTCTGATTGACGAGGATAAGGACGGCCCTTTGAGTACGGGGCCGCTGCGCAAACTGGTCTACTGGGGGCAGGAGGCCGTGATTTATGAGTCCTGGGTCTATTTTGCCCTGCGTTCCCGAGCCGCCCGCTGGCTCTATCTGCGAGTTCAACTTAAGACACTGGCTCTGGAAATTGTTTCATCGGCCCGTTTTCTCCTGTTTAAAGAACGGCTGGTCACGGGGTGCCTGTCAGCACCCTGGAATCTGGAAGTTGATTTCGCCCCTTTTTCGCGGGAATTCTTCAAGCTCCAGGAAGAGGGTTCCATTGGCAAGGGGGTCGAGTTTCTCAATCGCCGCCTCTCCAGTGGGCTGTTCAGCGAACTGGAGCGCGATGATAACCGTCTTCTCCGTTTTCTCAAGCTGCATCGTTATCGTGATCAGCAGTTGCTGCTCAGTCCCCAGGTGAACGATAACCGGCAGCTACGCTGTGCTCTGCGTGATGCCTTGCGCTTGCTTAAGGGGTGTGCGGTAACAGAGTCCTGGAGTAATTTGTCCGGGCAGTTACATCAGCTTGGTTTTGCCCCGGGCTGGGGCAGGAATGCGGGCATCATTCGTGAAACATTGTCTATCCTCCTGGATATCCTCGAGGCTCCGTCACCGGATATCCTTGAGCGTTTTTTGAGCCGGATTCCGATGATCTTTTCCATTGCCGTGATCAGCCCGCACGGTTTTTTTGGTCAGGATAATGTCCTGGGGCGCCCCGATACCGGTGGCCAGGTGGTCTATATTCTGGATCAGGTACGAGCGTTGGAACAGGAGATGAGGAGTCGCCTGCAGGATCAGGGCTTGGATATCGAGCCGCAGATCGTCATCCTGACCCGTCTGATTCCCGAGGCCGAGGGCAGTACCTGCGATCAACCGCTGGAAAAAGTGGTTGGAACCAAAAACTGTCGAATTCTCCGGGTCCCGTTTCGCAGCGAACAGGGCGAGGTGTTACCCCAGTGGATTTCCCGATTTGAGGTCTGGCCTTATCTCGAACAGTTTGCTCAGGAGAGCGAGTTGAAGATCGTGGCCGAACTTCAGGGGAAGCCCGATCTGGTGGTCGGCAACTATTCCGATGGTAATCTGGTCGCCAGTCTGCTGGCCCACAAGCTTGGAGTAACCCAGTGTAATATTGCCCATGCCCTGGAGAAGGCCAAATATCTCTATTCCGATCTCTACTGGCAGGAAAACGAGGCTCAATATCATTTCTCCTGTCAGTTCACCGCTGACCTGATTGCCATGAATGCAGCGGATTTTATTATTACCAGTTCCTATCAGGAGATCGCCGGTACTGATGAAAATCCGGGACAGTATGAGAGCTATATGACGTATACAATGCCCAATCTTTACCGGGTGATCAATGGCATCGATGTCTACAGTCCCAAGTTCAATATCGTCTCTCCAGGAGCCGATCCTGAGATTTATTTTGCGGCTCAGGATCAGGGACGCCGTCTGGTTCACCTCCAGGATAAGATTCGAGATCTGATCTTTGGTTCAGTGGATGGTGACTGGAATCGGGGTTCTCTGATGAAGACCGATAAACCGCTCATTCTGACTATCGCTCGTCTGGACCGGATTAAGAACCTGACCGGTCTGGTCCGCCTCTATGGCCGTAATGAGCGGTTGCGGGAACAGACCAATCTGTTGATTGTCGGGGGACATGTCAATTCTGATTATTCCCATGATGTGGAGGAGGTTGAAGAAATTCAACTGATGCACCGGCTTTTTGACGAATATGGACTGGACGGGCAGGTTCGCTGGCTGGGCATGCATCTGGATAAACAAATGGCCGGTGAAATGTACCGGCTTGTGGCTGACGGCAGTGGGGCCTTTGTCCAACCGGCTCTTTTTGAAGCCTTTGGTCTGACGGTCATTGAGGCCATGAGCTCAGGCCTGCCGACATTTGCAACCTGTTTTGGCGGACCCATGGAGATCATTGAGCATGGAATCTCCGGTTTTCATATTAATCCGAATTATGAAGATGAGGCCGCTGAGTTGCTGGTTGATTTTTTCAATCATTGTCAGGAAGAGCCGGAGTATTGGCAGAAGATTGCTCAAGGTGGACTGCAAAGGATTGAAGCTCGTTATACGTGGAAGCGTTATGCCGAGCGGATGATGACTTTTGCACGTATCTACGGATTTTGGCGGTATGTGTCTAATCTCGAACAGATGGAGACCAGGCGTTATCTGGAGATGTTTTACAATCTTCAGTTTCGGCCGTTGGCTCGACAGCTGGCTGTTGATGAAAACGAATGACGAGTGTGTTGTGGATTGTGAATCAGGGTCTGAATATACAAGAGAGGGGTCTTGTGATCGTTTGCTGCAGGTGGGAATCATGATATGAAAGATATTGGACCTCGTTTTGTTCTGCCCATGGCGCAGGCGGTTGTATCCAAAAAAATGGAACCCCAATTACCATCGCTCGATCAGGCGGTTGTGGTCGGCTCACTGGCCACCGTTGTTGGTGAGGTTCCGCAAATTAATTCTGAGATCCTGCTGCGTGATCGCATTGGCCACTGGCGGGTGCGCTGGAATATCGGTCGTGACCGTTTTACTGTCGAGCCCGGTCTTTATGCCCTGGGGCGGCCGGATAACCAGTCTCCGGTTCTGGTAACCGCCAACTACAAACTGACCTTTGATCTCCTGCGTGCCTCTCTGCCGGGGCGTGATCTCTGGATTCTGGTGCTGGATACCAAGGGAATTAATGTGTGGTGTGCGGCCGGAAAAGGGACTTTTGGTACAGTCGAGCTCTGTGATCGGATTGAAATCAGTCGACTGGCTGAGGTGGTTGGTCATCGGCGTCTTCTATTGCCGCAATTGGGTGCTCCAGGAGTGGCTGCGGGGGAGATAAAAAAACACAGCGGCTTTCGGGTCACCTATGGTCCAGTAATGGCCCATGATCTACCTGCTTTTCTTGATGATCCGCAAGCCCTGAATCCAGTCATGCGGCGCAAGTCCTTCCCTTTGAGCGAGCGATTGGTTCTGGTCCCGGTGGAATTAGTACAGGGTCTGCGTCAGGTTTTGCCGCTGGTCCTCCTTTTGATGCTCGTTACAGCTTTTTTTGCTCCCGGATCGTTCACAGAAGGCTTGTTGGGCCCCGGATTGATCTTACTTGCTTTTGCCTTATCTGGTCTGTCTGCTGGTACCATTCTTACGCCTTTGCTCCTCCCCTGGTTACCGGGCCGGGCTTTTTCGGTGAATGGTTTGTGGGCCGGTCTCCTGTTGTTGGCTCCTCTCTGTTCATATTATCTCCCGGTTCTGGGGAATGATTGGGCCGGGAGGCTGGCTATTGGCGGACTGACCGTGACTGGTCTGGCGTTGGCTTCATGGTATGGGATGAATTTTACAGGTGCATCGACGTACTCCTCGCGTTCCGGGGTGCGTCAGGAGATGCTGCGTGCCATTCCACTGCAGGCAGGTGGTGTTCTTCTGGGTGTCGTGGGCTGGTTTGTGGCCCAGTGGCTCAAGAGGGGAGGCTGAAATGAGCGGATTGCGTTATATCGAAGGCGTGGTAACCCTTGAGCTGGACCGTGAACGCTGTATAGGCTGTGGTCTTTGTGTCCAGGTCTGCCCCCATGGGGTATTTGTTCTGGAATCTGGTCAGGCAGTGTTGACGGCTCGGGATCAGTGCATGGAGTGTGGTGCCTGCGCCCGCAACTGCCCGGCGGAGGCCATTGCGGTTGAGGCTGGTGAGGGCTGTGTGCGCGGGATCATTAATGAACTGTTAGGCCTGGAAGGCCCGTGCTGCTGATCTAGGCGGGACTGAGGAGGTCGGTACTCAAATAGCGTTCGCCGGTGTCAGGCAGGACTGTGACGATGGTCTTGTCCTGATTGGCCGGTTGTGCGGCCAGTTGCAGGCAGGCCCAGACTGCGGCACCCGAAGAGGGCCCGCAGAGGATTCCTTCCTGGATAGCCAGCTGCCGGGCCGTGTCCATGGCCGCATCATTTGTGACTGTGATGATCCTGTCGATAATCGTGGTGTTGAGGATGGCCGGGACGAAGCCGGCGCCAATGCCCTGAATTTTATGAGGACCGGCTGCACCACCTGAAAGAACAGGGGAATCCGCTGGTTCGACGGCCACTACTTCCAGAGATGGCCGTCGCTGTTTCAGCGTCTCACCGACTCCGGTGATGGTTCCACCGGTTCCAACTCCGGCAACAAAAATATCGATCTTGCCGTCCACGGCTGACCAGATTTCCTGAGCTGTGGTCCTGCGGTGGGTCTCGGGGTTTGCCGGGTTGTTGAATTGCGCTGGCATGAAGCTGTCCTTGTGCGCAGCCAGGAGTTCTTCAGCGGCTGCAATTGCCCCTTTCATACCTGTGCCAGCCGGGGTCAGGATGAGTTCCGCGCCCAGATGCGCAAGAAGCTGACGTCGTTCCACAGACATGGATTCGGGCATGGTCAGGATCAGCTTCAACCCCTTTTCCGCGCAGATCGCGGCCAGACCCAGGCCCGTGTTGCCGCTGGTCGGTTCAATGATTGTTGTCTCCGGTCGTATCAAGCCCCGTTCCATGCCGTCCAAAATCATGGCCAGGGCAATCCTGTCTTTGACACTGCCCATGGGGTTACGGGATTCCTGTTTGCAGAGGATTGTGCTCTGGTGTTCACAGCCGATGCGGGTGAGTTGCAGGAGTGGGGTGTTACCGATGCTGGCTGAGGGGCTGGTGGCCTGGTGGTACATGATCTCCCTCCTTTGCTGAAAAAAAGTAGGTGGCGTGGGTGAAAACGAGCCGTGTTGCCGCTGTTGTTTCTTGTGGTGGATGGAGTTGCGCAATCCGTCGGGCGGACTGACGTTTACCTGGATGGCGCTCTTTTTTTGTCAGAATACAACAACTCCGGTCGTTTGAGCAGAACCCTGGTGTTGGGGGGGACGCTTTCAGTCAGCCAGATGTTGCCGCCGATAACCGAGTGGGCACCGATTACGGTGTCGCCTCCGAGGATGGTGGTGTTGGCGTAGATAATGACTTCATTCTCAATGGTCGGATGGCGCTTGACCTGTTGCAGAGTTGTCCCCGCGTCACGGGGCAGGCTCAGGGCGCCAAGGGTTACGCCCTGGTAGAGGCGGACATTGCGGCCGATGATTGTTGTTTCACCGATGACAACTCCGGTGCCGTGGTCAATGAACAGGCCTGGACCGATGCTCGCGCCGGGATGAATGTCAATTCCGGTCAGGCTGTGGGCGTGTTCAGTCATGATGCGCGGGATGATTGGCACTCCGAGCTGAAAGAGTTCGTGTGCCATGCGAAAGATGGAGGTGGCCAACAGACCCGGGTAGCAGAAGATGACTTCATCGGCACTGCTGGTGGCTGGGTCGCCAGCCAGGGTCGCACGGATATCTTCAGTCAGGAGACCGGTGATATGGGGCAGGGTCTCGATAAAGGCTATGGTCAGCCGGTGGCCCCGTTCTTCGCAGTGGGTGCAGGTCAGGTTGGTACGGCGGCAGTCGTGGCGAATGGCCACGGTGACCTGTTCAGCAAGTCGTTCGTAGAGTTCAGTGGTTTCCTTGCCCAGGTAGTATTCAAGGTTTGCAGCGTGTAGCTTGGTTCGGGTGAAGTAGCCGGGAAAGAGGATTTGCCGCACCTGATGGATGATCTGGATGATCGCCTGGTGCGAGGGAATGGGGACTGGGCCGATGTGTTCAAAGCAGTTTTCAGTCTCCCAGAGTGCAGCCAGTTTCTGAACGACCGGAGGCACCTGGTCGTAGCGACAGTGGCTGCCCTGCGGGTCAAGTCCGCAGGGCAGGTCCACATGTGTCTTCAGGCTGACTTTTGTCGTTTGTGCCATGGCGTTGTCGGCAGGATATCCTTATTGCTGGGGAACTGTCTGGATGAGGGATTTGTTGATCTCATCAACAAAGGTTGTTATCGGCTGGCCGTTGGCTGCAGCGGCTGATGGATTGATGGTCAGCAGTTCGGCGAGGACGGCCAGGGCTTTCTGGTGGTCGTGGAGATCATAGTGAAAAACGATTGCCTGGTTGAGACGGGATTGTTCGTGAAGCGGGTTGACTTCTCCCGCCTGGATGAACGCCTCTACTGCTTTCTGAGGTTGACCGTCACGGCGGTACATGACGCCAAGATCGGTGATCACGTTGGCATCCGGTGGGATGAGCTCCAGGGCTCGGCTGTAGGCACCAATGGCTTTTTTCGGCTGGTCAGTATCATAGTAGAGATTGCCAAGTCTCGTCCAGGCCTCCCCGCTGTCGGGATTGCGGGTCACTTCGCCCTCAAGGTTGAGGATTGCCTGGCCGAGTTCATTGGAGACTTGAGCTTGTTGTGGGGCACTGCCCTGAATGGTTTTGGTGGAGGGACTGAGCTTGTAGACGGCAAAGACCGCGCCGGCAATGAATCCCACAAGGAAGGCAATAATTATATAAAGATAGAGAGTTTCTTTTTTGATGCCGGGCTGCTCTGTGGTCATGGTTACTCCGTAGATATTTTAAGGGAAGATTAGATATCAGATTACCACCTTGTGTGATGTGGATGCAATCAGAAATGAAAAAAATTGAGAATAGGGAAATTGTTGCTGTATAATGATTTGTATGGGGGCATATTTATTTCAACCTGACTTGTTGTGGTATGTGCTTGCCGGTTGAACGAACTCCCTGCTTTTTCCAAGTAATTTTTCAGAAGGGTTAGCTTGGAAAGTACCCCCTATGAGTTGAATCCAGGATCATTGAGATTGGCAGTAAAACAGAAATCAGGAGAGGGCTATATGTCGGAGCTACAGGTAACACCGACCACAACGGAAGAGATGTGCGAAGAGGCTTTTTTTCCACAGACGGTTGAGGGTCTCCAGCAGAATATTATTCACCATTTACTCTCTTTTCAAGGCCGGGATCCCCAGCGAGCCGGGGAGAGCGACGTCTACCGGGCGATTGCTTACACCTTGCGCGACATTATGGTTCGCCAGTGGATTCAGACACAGAAAACGGTCTACGCCAAGGAGAAGAAGCGTGTTTATTATCTGTCTCTTGAATTTTTGATCGGTCGTTCTCTGGGCAATAGCATGATCAACCTAGGGCTTTATGATCAGGTGAAGGAGGCGGTGGAGGGGCTTGGTTACGAGATGGCCGCGGTGCGAGAGGAGGAGGAAGATGCTGCTCTTGGTAATGGTGGCCTTGGCCGTCTGGCTGCCTGTTTTATGGATTCCATAGCGACGCTTAAAATCCCGGCCTACGGATATGGTATTCGTTATGAGTATGGTCTCTTTCATCAGAATCTGATTGATGGATACCAGGTAGAGGTGCCCGATAACTGGCTTCGTTATGGTACTCCCTGGGAGTTTGAACGACGTAAGCCGTTGTTTCCGATCAATTTTTATGGAAAGGTTGCAACCTATCAGGATGATCAGGGTTGTTACCGTTGTCAGTGGATTGAGACAGAGGATGTTATGGCAATCCCTTGTGATATTCTGGTTCCCGGTTATGAGAATGGTCACGTGATTAATATGCGTTTGTGGACGGCACGGGCCTCTCGTGAACTGGATCTTGGTGATTTTGTTCAGGGTGATTATATCGGTGCGGTTCAGTCTAAGGTCAGTTCTGAAACCATTTCCAAGGTTCTGTATCCACCTGATCATAATCTGGCCGGTCAGGAGCTGCGCCTTAAGCAGCAGTATTTTTTTGTTGCCGCCACCTTTCAGGACATTATGCGGCGTTATAAAAAGAAATATAAGAACTTTGACAAATTCAGTGAGCGCATTGCCGTTCACCTCAATGACACCCATCCGGCAATTGCCATTCCTGAACTGATGCGTTTACTCCTTGATGTCGAAGGATTAGGTTGGGAGGTGGCCTGGAATATTTGTATTAATACCTTTGCCTTTACCAATCATACGTTAATGCCTGAGGCTCTTGAAGAGTGGCCGGTGGAGACACTTGGCCGTCTGTTGCCACGTCATCTGGATATTATCTATGAGATTAACCAACGCTTCCTTGATCAGGTAGCCCAAATGTGGCCGGGTGATTCGGGCAAGCTGTCTGAGCTGTCGATTATTCATGAAGGGGCGGTGAAAAAGGTACGGATGGCCAATCTGGCCATAATTGGCAGCCATTCTGTCAATGGCGTGGCCGAACTTCATACCCAGCTTCTCAAGAAAAAAGTCTTCCGCTCATTTCATGAGATGATGCCAGGGAAGTTCAATTCCAAGACCAACGGTATTACTCCCCGCCGCTGGCCGCTCAAGGCTAATCCT
>JACNLK010000087.1 GCA_014381505.1 Candidatus Desulfatifera sulfidica
ATGTACAATCAGGTCGGTCTCAATCTACTGGTCACCGAATATAGAGGCTACGGCTGGAGTAACGGTACCCCAACAGTACAGGCCATGTTCACTGACGCCGAAACTCTTTTTCACGAGCTTGGCGCCTGGTTGACCTTTAACAATTACAGTGGCCCACTCTTTGTCATGGGTCGTTCTCTGGGGTCAGCCTGCGCCATTGACCTGGCTGCCCGTCATAAAAACACAATCAAAGGACTGATTATCGAAAGCGGCTTTGGCGACACCCTCCCCCTGGCCGCCTCATTGGGGATTCAAACCAATGACATCGAGCTCACCGAAGCAGAATGCTTCAACAATATCAGCAAGATTGCCCAGGTGACCAAGCCAACCTATATTCTGCACGGGGCCCGTGACCAATTGATCCCGGTGAATGAGGCAGAGAACCTCCAATCATACTGCGGTGCCCGCACCAAGGAATTTCAGATCATTCCCGGCGCCGATCACAACTCAACCATTTCCAGCGCAGGTCCTTTCTATTTTCGGGCTATCAAACAGTTCATCGACAAAGTTACCGGTGCAACTAACTGGCGTAACCGGCGCAGAAAATCCAAGGAAACCCAATGAACACGGAACAACGAGTCGGCAAACGAACGGACTATCTCACATGGGATGAGTACTTCATGGCTGTTGCCTTACTTTCGGCTCAGCGCAGCAAGGACCCTAGTACCCAGGTTGGGGCCTGTGTCGCCAATGAAGACAATAAAATTGTCGGGGTTGGCTATAACGGTTTTCCCTGGGGCTGTTCCGACGACATCCTCCCCTGGAACCGGGAAGGTGACTTCCTCGACACAAAGTATCCCTATGTCTGCCACGCCGAACTCAACGCAGTCATGAACTCCATTTCCCGGAATCTCAAAGGCTGTCGAATCTATGTTGGGCTTTTTCCCTGCAACGAATGCACCAAGGTCATCATCCAGTCAGGAATCCGGGAAATCATCTACCTCTCAGACAAATATGCCGACACCGATCTGGTTCTGGCCTCTAAACGAATGCTTGAAACCGCCGGAGTCACGTACAGACGTTTTTCAGGCAAAAAAAAGCTGATCCAGCTTGATCTCGAGTCTTATCATTCATAATCTGTACAGCCAAAAAATTGTCTCGCTTGTAACAAATAAGTGAATTCAGCAAGAACTGTTTTCTTCCACACCCCAGGCGCACAACAGGCAACCCGGCACATGAACGTTCTTATCAATCATCAGGAAGGTGCTCAAATCCCTGAAAAGTGATTTCCTGCTCCTGATCTTCTCCCGTCTCCAGATAAACCCCTGATCCACTACGAATAACACCCACCTCCACAACAGCCGGCAGACCTTTTTTTCGCAGTATATCCTGCAAAGCAGGCACCAATCCGGCTCGAACCGTAAAGACTAACTGATAATCCTCACCACCTTTCAGCATCCAGTCCAGAGGTGTACGGTTGAGATACTCAGCTGCCACGCTCAGTTCAGGTAACCGGGGGAGCTGACTGGCATGCACCAGGGCGCTCACACTACTCTCGCGGCAAATATGGGCCAGATCTGTAGCCAGCCCATCTGAAATATCCTGCATGGCCGTGACGAAGCCGCTGGCTGCCAACTCCAGACCTAACTGCACCTGCGGGATAGGATCAAGATGGGCAGCTATCAAAGAGGAGCAGTCCTCTTGCGGCCCCCCACCATCTCGCTGAAGAATAGCCAGACCCGCAGCAGATGAGCCCAGGGGGCCACTGACCATAACAATGTCTCCTTCTCCGGCCTCTGACCGATACAAGACCGGCCCTGCATCAGACTGGCCGAGAACTGTAACGGAGAAAGCCAGCTCAGCTGATGTTACAGTATCACCACCAATGAGCACGCAATCATACTCACCTAAAATATCCCTTACCCCTGCCAGGTACTCGTTCAGCCAATCAGAAGAAAGATTGGGCGGCAGAGAAAGCGAGAGCAAAGCAAAACGGGGCCTGCCTCCCATTGCAGCCACATCGCTCAAGTTAACGGCCATGCTTTTGCGCCCCAGGAGCTTGGGCGGATGGAAACTGCGTTCAAAATGAACACGATCAACAAGAGTATCAGTACTGACCAACCAGGGCGAAGAACCAGATTCAAAGACCGCGCAGTCATCACCAATTCCCTGGAGCAATCCTGGTGCATCAGTCACAACAGTGGCCCGAATCATTTCAATCAGCGATCGTTCACTCACAGTCGCCATTACTTGATCCGCTTAATAAAGCCCTTTTTCCGTGCAGGCTTTGCTTGAGTGTCTTTCTTTAATTCAGGAATCGTTGGGGGAACCAACGCTGCTCGATCGAAATCCACGGCCTTGATGAAGCGCTTATCACCACCCATGGTAAAGATTTCCATACCCGTCATCTGCTCGGTCCTGAGTGTCCAGGTGACCTCCTGGGGAGGAACAAGCAAAAAGGTCAGCCCCAGGTGCCACCATTCATCACGCCTAGTGACATCTGCCTCAATACTCCTGACCAGTGCATATGTCAGCATCTGCGGTTTTTCTCCGGCAATCATCACAATATCACCGATATCGATGGTATCTTTAAAAGGCATCAGCTTCTGCAGTTCATTGACCAGTTGATCCATTATTCATTCCTCTTCTTGTTCACAAATGAGTACAGACAGAATTATTTATCAAGTCAACCGCCGGTACTGAACCGCCTCGGCCAGATGTGATGTCTGAATAGTGTCACTGCCAGCCAGGTCAGCAATCGTACGCGCAATCTTCAAGATTCTGGTGTAGCCGCGGGCTGATAGTCCGAGCCTGCGCACGCTCTTTTCGAGAAGAGCGGTGGATGCCGGCCCGAGAATACAATGGGACTCCAGTTCCAGGGGGCCCATCAGGGCATTACAATAGATACGATCCAATCCCTGATACCGAATGGATTGAATCTCGCGCGCGGCATCAACTCGTTTTTTTATAACCTGCGATGACTCTCCGTGCCGCTCACCGCTCATCTCCTCATAGGCCAGGGCAGGCACCTCGAGATGAAGATCAATCCGATCCAGAAGTGGCCCGGACAGCCGGCTTTCATAGCGTTGAATCTGCTGTGGCGTACAGGTACACTCTTTGCGCTTATCGCCATAATAGCCACAGGGGCAAGGATTGAAGGCCGCAGCAAGAACCACTCGAGCAGGGAAACGGAGACTGACACTGGCGCGGGCAATGGTCACGGTTCCATCTTCCAGGGGCTGACGCAGAACCTCTAGGACGTGTTTTTTAAATTCGGGGAGTTCATCAAGGAACAAGACGCCATTATGGGCCAGTGAAACTTCACCAGGCCGCGGAACCTGACCACCTCCGACCAATCCTGCATCTGATATTGTATGATGCGGCGAACGAAAGGGGCGGGTGGCCATGAGTGGTAAATCATCGGGGAGCAGACCTGCAATACTGTAAATTTTGGAGGTCTCGAGGGCTTCCGGAAAACTCAGATCAGGAAGGATGGTCGGGAGCCGACGGGCAAGCATAGTCTTTCCCGATCCCGGAGGACCTTTGAGGCAAATATTATGCCCTCCAGCTGCAGCGATCTCCAAAGCCCGCTTCACCTGCTCCTGCCCCTTGACCTCATTAAAATCCACATCATAATGCCACGCCTTGGCAAAAGTAGACACGGGGTCAACCTGGAGTGGTTCCTGCTGTTTTCTGCCTGCTAAAAATTCAACGGCTTCCGGTAACGTTTGAACCGGTATGACCGAGAGGCCATCAACCACTGCCGCTTCCATTCCATTCTCAACGGGAACAATCAACCCCTTGAGTCCCTGTTCCCGGGCAGACAGAGCCACCGGCAACACACCTCGCACCGGACGAAGAGCCCCATCCAGGGCAAGCTCACCCAAAACACAATAATCTGCCAGGCAGGAACTCTCCAATGCGCCCGATGCGGCTAATATCCCTAAAGCGATAGGAAGATCAAAACCAGCACCCGCCTTTTTCACATCAGCAGGGGCAAGATTGACCGTAATCCGCCGAGCGGGAAATTCGTAGCCACAGTTGCGGATTGCCGCCTTAACACGATCCTTGCTCTCACGAACACTGGAGTCAGGCAAGCCAACTGTGGCCATGATCGGCAGTCCCGAGGAAATATCGACCTCCACTGCCACGGGAAGCCCTTCGACTCCCATAACCGTGCCACTGTGAATTGTTGCAAGCATTGTCGTATCAGCCTCGTCTCATAGGGGTACACTTTCTAACGATCCAGCATCGTACAGACACTGCATCTCAGGAGTGTAAGGTCCACCAGCCCGTTCATTGATATACAGAGGCGGAAGCACAGTAAGACTCTCACCGCCGTTTTTTACTGCTTCCACCAGAACCAGTCGAGCTGGATTGGCGGGATGGGGATAACTGTAAACATGCTGTAATCGTTTGGGGATCAATTGCTGGTCAGTCAAGGCAGTGATCAGAGCAACCAGTCCCTGAGCGGGATAGACCATGGTCACCCTGCCCCGGTGTCGACAAACAGAAGCTGCTGCGGCAGCAATCTCACGCAACCCACCATACACTTGGTGTCGGGCCACAAAAGCCTCCCTGTTTTGACTCGGGCGACCATTACTCACGGGGAAAAAAGGCGGGTTGCAGACCACCTGATCAAAAGATTCAGCTGGGAAATGATCAAGGACCTGACAATAATCGCCATTCTCCACTGTCATCAGATCTGCAAAACCATTCCGACTCGCATTATGCCTGGCCAGTTCAGCCAACTGCGGCTGAAGTTCCAGACAAGACATCCGGTCCAACTTCTGTGCCCAGCGATAGGACATAATCAGACCAATCACACCGGAACCACATCCCAGGTCCAGTACTCTGGCCCCGACATCCGGACATGAAAACTGGGCCACCAAAACCGTATCCACAGAAAAACGATAACCGTTTCGGTGCTGACAACAATGGATATGACCGTCAAACAAGGTATCGCAGGTAATCTCGCGTCCTGCAGATTCGGCCAATATGCCCACCTCAGTCCAGACGGTCGATGGTTTCACCATCTTTGAGCTGGTGGAAGAGCAGCCCGGTCATAACCTTGGGATAAAAGTAGGTGGACTTGTGCGGCATCACCAGTCCCTGATCGGCCACATCCTGAACCTGGCTCACCCGGGTGGGATTCATCACAAAAAGAAGTGGAGTCTGTTCTTCTCCATCTGTGGCATCTTTGACAGCCACATCCAGCGCCTCATCGGCATCACTGAAATAACGAACCAGATTCTCCAGTTCACAGCGATGATGGTTCAGATCCAGGGCCTTTTCAATGAGAAGGTCGGAAAGAATAACCACATCCAGATCTTTCAGGACTTCAGGACGATCAGCCAGAGACGACCGGGCCGCGGACTTCATGGTCAGCAAAAAACAACGGTCTTCGCCGGCATGATAGAGGCCAAAGGTGGACGAACTCTTTTCAAGAGTCTGATTCTCAAGTTCATTCATGCGGCTCATGACCTCACCGATCAGAGATTCACGGCTGCCATTCTGCATCTCTTCAACATCCACATACGGCTCGATGCAGCGGAGCAGATCTGCCACCATCATCTTGCCAGGCCAATTGACTAAACGGTGAGTAGGCAAGACAGACAACCCGCAATCTTCCATGGGACAAAGATACATCATGATGTGATTAGCCGGATCTCTGGGGTCAAGGTTTCCCGTCACAGCCGTCACATTACGGCGGTGTGCAAGAGAGGTGGTGTAACGGTGATGACCGTCGGCAATATAGACCGACTTATCGAGAAAAAAGCGCTGGGCTGCGGAAATTGTATCAGCGTCGCTCACGCGCCACAGGGAATGACGACAACCATCAGCGTCAAGAACTGAACCTAAAGCCTCCCCACGTACCTGCTCAAGACGGGACATGACTTCATTTTCCGGATCAGAATAAACAGAAAAAATCTGACTGAATTGAGCTTTGCAGGTTTCCATAAGCTTTAATCGATCAGCAATAACAGTTTCAAAGGTCCGCTCGTGGGGCTTGACCACACCTTCTGCAAACTCAGCCAGGCCCACCAGGCAAACAAATCCTTTTCGAGTGAGCGTTTTCCCGGAGGGATGATTATATTCAGTTTCATAGAGATAGATGGCCGGTTGACTATCCCTCTTCAGGATATCGTTATCAAGCCATTCCTGAAACAATGCGGCAGCCCCCTGATAGCGGGCATCACTGTCTTCTGCTGACTGAGCGCTCTTGGTAATATCCAGACGAATCATATTGTAAGGATTTTTCTCAAGATACGCCGCGATCAGATTATCATTGATCACGTCATAGGGAGGAGTCATGACATCATCGAGCCTGCCAACTTTTTCCGGATTAAAACAGACTCCCCTGAAGGGGGCAATAAAGGCCATGGCTCTTTGACTCCTTTTTTGTTACATTTAAACAGTTCCCCAACGGGGATTAACCAATTCATTATAAAAAAATAACTGTAACACGCAGGCTGATTTTTTTTCAAGCTCCGAACTCCCTCACCTGCGCATTTCACACAAAAAATACAGTAACGATCCAAGAACACCCCATCTGCCTGGCCGTCTCCCAAGCTTACGTCGCTGTCACCGGTGGATCATGGTCAGATCAGTACACTTTCCAGACCTCTCTTGCGCATCTGGAGCACTGTTGGAGAGTTACAAAATACTAACACGAAACGACTGAAGTTTCGGTCGCCTCCCGGAGGAAACACCATGTATGACATCTTCATCGACACCCATTTTGCCGGCGCCCATCACCTGCGCGACTATCCCGGAAACTGCGAAAAACCACACGGCCATAACTGGAAAGTCCGGGTCACTGTTCGCGCCAGCGAAATCGACGAACTGGGCATGGGCATTGATTTCAAGATCCTTAAAAAAGAGGTGAACTCTGTTGTTGACCTACTGGATCACCAGGATCTGAACACACTCGCGGCCTTTCAGGATCGCAACCCATCATCTGAGCACATTGCAGCCTTTCTCTTTAACCAGCTCAGTCCGATTCTCAATCATGACCGCTATCACATACACAGCGTGACTGTACATGAGACAGAATCTTCGGGCCTCACGTATTATGGAACCAATGACTGAGTTGCAGGTTTCCGAACTGTTCTATTCGCTCCAGGGCGAATCGACCCGTGCGGGGTTGCCCTGCTTCTTCATTCGTCTGGCTGGCTGTAATCTTCGCTGTAACTATTGCGATGCCAGCTATACCTATGAAGAGGCAGCTCACATGATGACATTGGAAGAAATACTGGCAGCGGTTGCCCAACACCCTGACGTCATGGTTGAGATCACCGGCGGTGAACCCCTGCTGCAAAAAGGGTGTTTTCCCCTGATCGATTCATTACTGGCACAGGGACACCAGGTCCTCATCGAAAGCAACGGATCAATTGTCATAGACCAAGTGCCACCTGCGGCTGTAGTTATCCTTGACATCAAATGTCCTGGCAGCGGCAGTGCGGACTCTTTTGCTGAACAGAATCTGGAGGTGATCCGAAAACGATTGCTTGAGCAACCCCATTCTGTGGAAATCAAATTCGTGCTCAGTGACTCCAACGACTATATCTGGGCCCGCAATTTTGTTCGCCGACATTTGGCCGACTGTGCCGCAGCAATTCTGTTCTCACCGGTTATCGACCGGCTCCCCCCTCGAGAACTGGCCCGGCTGATCATGGATGATCACCTCCCGGTACGCCTACAGCTCCAGCTCCACACCCAAATCTGGCCCGATGCCAGCCGTGGCGTATAACTTATGATTAAGAAGGCTCAGGAAAGTAGCATGCAAAAAACAATTCCCGTAGACCAAGCCATCGGCATGGTCCTCCCCCACGACATAACTGAAATCGTCAAAGATTCCTTTAAAGGTCGTGCTTTCAAGAAAGGGCATATCATCCGCGCCGAGGACATCGAGCACCTTAAACGATTGGGTAAAGAACATATATATGTCCTGCAGCTGACGTCCGAAGAAATTCACGAAAATGAGGCCGCTGAGCTTATGGCCCAGGCACTGTGCGGACCCGGGGCAGGTCGCTCAGAAGAACCGGTTGAGGGTAAAATCACCATTATTGCAGAACATGATGGTTTGCTCAAAATCAACGAGGATGGCCTGTACCGCTTCAATCTGTTAGGCGATGTGATGTGCGCCACTTTGCAAAACAACACACCAGTGAAGCAAGGTGAAACAGTCGCCGGTACTCGTCTTATTCCCTTGATAGCAAAACGGAAACTTGTGGCAGATGCAGTTGATATTGCCGAGACCGTCCGTCCGATGATCACGGTCACGCCACTGCGTAGCGCTCAAGCCGGATTAGTCATCACCGGTAATGAAGTCTTTCATGGCCGCATCCAGGATCGATTCGAACCGGTTCTGCGGGAAAAACTGAACGCCATCGGCTCAGAAGTAACCAAAGTCGTTTTTTCCCCGGACGACGTTGAACTTATCAGTAAGGCGATCCACGAATGCCTGGATGCCGGCGCTGACCTGATCATTACCAGTGGGGGCATGTCAGTGGACCCGGACGATGTCACCCGCATGGGGATCAAACGGGCGGGAGCTGCAGACAGCGCCTACGGGACTCCGGTGCTGCCCGGAGCCATGTTCCTCAGCGGCACCATCGGTAACGTTCCGGTACTCGGCCTGCCCGCCTGCGGCATGTTTCATAAGATAACCATCTTCGATCTCATCCTGCCTCGAATTCTGGCTGGCGAGAAAATTGGGCGCGAAGAACTGGCCCGAATGGGACACGGCGGTCTCTGTCGTAACTGCAAAAGATGTCAGTATCCGGTGTGTAACTTTGGCAAATAGTAAACCGCAGGATTCCGACCCGAAAGAATTGACGTCCCCCTTTCACATTCGCATGCGACCCGCAGCCCAGATGAATGTGGGAGATGTCCTGCTCAAGCGCTGCCCGCTCTCTAAAAAAAAGATCAAAGAGGCCCTGGCCAAGGGTGCCGTCTGGCTGACACGTCCAGGGTGGAAAGAAAAGCGGCTCCGCAAGGCCAACTTTCCTGTTGGCCCCAAGGACCGGATCGATATCTATTACGACGAGCAGATCCTCAGTCGCAACGCACCCTCCCCCCTCCTGATCAGTGACCAGGGGGGATATAGTGTCTGGTACAAACCTGCCGGGCTCCTGAGCCAGGGAAGCCGCCAGGGGGATCATTGCTCGCTGACCCGCCATATCGAACAGCAGTCACTCAACCAGGACGACGCACGCCTGATCCACCGGCTGGACCGGGAGGCCTTCGGCCTCATCCTCATCGGCCAGAACCGCAAAGGGGCCGCAGCCATGACCCGCCTCCTGCAGGCAGGAATAATCGAAAAATACTACCGGGCCGAGATCCTGGGAAAACTCGGTGAAATCGGTGACACCTGGGAATTTGACCAAGCACTTGATGACAAACCCGCCCTGACCACAGCCACTGTACTCCGCTACTCACGCGAATACGACACAACCCTGCTGGACATCCGCATCCATACAGGCCGAACCCACCAGATCCGTCGTCACCAGACGCAGAGCCAGATTCGCTGGCCCGGATCGAAATGCATGCAGGTGCGGT
>JACNLK010000042.1 GCA_014381505.1 Candidatus Desulfatifera sulfidica
ACATCCGCATCCATACAGGCCGAACCCACCAGATCCGTCGTCACCAGGCCGATGCAGGACACCCACTGGTCGGTGATCCCCGATACGGGAAACCAACTCCACTCCTCCCGGAACTCCCCCTCCAACTCTGCGCCTACCGCCTGGTCTTCCACTGTCCGATCCATGACCGCGCCCAGGACTTTAGTCTTGACCGCACATTCTTCGCCACTCATGATCCCAACGGGTCAGGCGGAAGACTCTTCCCCACAGTACGAAAGATTATCAGATAAGGTAACTATCCAGTAGCACCCCACCTGCTTCGTCATCGGCCTGCTCATGTACTGATCAGTACACTTTGCAGACCTCTTTCTCGCAGCTGGAGCGTTACTGAATAGTTACCAGATAAATAAGAAGACCGAAGACTACCTTGAAAAATTGTCTTTTCACCCAAGATCAGCGTTGAACGAAAATCCTCATTTTTCAAAGTACCCCGAAAATGAGTTACTGCTCTCAAATACCAAAACATCAGCCCCGTCATTCCGGCTTAATACATGCCGGAATGACGGGGCTGATGTTGCTGTGAAAATAAATACCGGGCCTCCGGTTGGGGGTGCTGACCAGCTACGAATTTTGATCTTCGCCACCAAGGGAGTTGCGAATGATCAATGGGAAGGAAAGAAATACGGGCACAGAAAGAACAGGGGATGAAAGATCAGCGCGGCAGCGCTAGTCAGTTGAGAGGAGTTCAAGGGCCAGGTTTGCTGCACGCACAGAGGCTCCTGCGTCCCCCAGCCGCTTTCGGACCAGGGCTAATCCATGGCGTATAGTCTGCGCGTTCTGCTCATCAAACAGCAGACGGCCCAATTCTTTTTCGATACGGCGAGGATTCACCTCGTCCTGGAGGAGTTCAGGAACCAGTGCATCATCGGCTATGAGGTTCACTAATGAAAAATGCTTAATATCCGCAATTAAGCATCGACCGAGCAAGTAGGTATGGGGTGAAACCCTATACGTTACGACCATGGGCACATCGAGAAGGGCCAATTCAAGGGTCACAGTTCCAGATGCCGCCAGAGCACAGTCACAGGCAGCCATCAGATTGTAACGGTTTCGTCGAATCACCTGAATATCGAGCCGGTCACCATAGTCTTTTAAACCATGAACCTGCAACTCGTCGTCTGAGATAGTGGGTGCAACGGGTAGAAGAAAAGTCAACGGAGTCTCAACCTTACTCTGCATGCGAAAAGCAGCGTCAAGAAAATCCGGCAACAGGGATGCTATCTCACGTCTGCGGCTGCCCGGCAGCAAACAAACCAACTTGCGCTCGGGATCTATGCCATGCTCTTGGCAGAACTGCCCCCTGTCCTTGGTCACTTTTACCGAGTCCAGAAGCGGGTGACCAACATAATGAGCCTCGACCCCGCGCTTCTGGTAAAAATCTTCCTCAAAAGGCAGGATCACCCCGATTCGATCAACCAACTGGGCCATGGTTTTCACCCTGCCAGAGCGCCAGGCCCAAACCTGAGGGCTGATATAATAAAAAACAGGTATCCCCAGTTTCTTTGCTCGCCTGGCAAGCATCAAATTAAAATCAGGAAAGTCTATGAGAATCAGAAGATCCGGGCGCTCACCGGCCATCCACCGGCGCAAAATCTTCTGTGCTGCAAGCAGGTCAGGAAAGTGAGAAAAAACTTCAAACAAGCCGACCACGGCAATCTTTTCAGCATCAAAGAGGAGATCAACACCGGCCGCGGCAAGTTCCTCACCGCCCATACCACTGAACGACAAATCCGGATTCTGCGCGTGCATGGCGCGCACGAGATGCGCACCGTGGAGATCACCCGAAGCCTCTCCCGCAATGATCATAACTTTCTTCATCACACTACCGCTTCAAACCAGCCCGGACCTGCTGATACACTTCATGCTTCTGGTGCTCACGGATCTGATCCATAACCCGCAGAGCCACATCGAGGGCACGACGACCAGCCAATCCTGAGACCAGGGGCTGGCTTCGCTCACGGACACTGGTCATGAAATGTTCGATCTCCGCGCGCAAGGCATCGCTCTCGGGAAATCGACTGATCTTAATATCCTGTTCAGGCATACCGCTTTCGAGCAACTGATCACCCAATTGAATGGTCATGACCTTACGATTGGCGAAATCGACGTTGATATAAGAGCCTGGCTGGAAGATTCGCATCTTACGGGAATTGACACGAGAAATGCGACTGACCGTAATATTGGCAGTCGCCCCGTTCACAAACACCAGACGGGCATTGGCAATATCAGTGGTGGGGGTTACAACTGGAGTCCCCACGGTGTGAATCTGATCAAGAGGTGATTTTACAATATTTAAGATAATATCAATATCATGGATCATCAGATCCAGGACCACATCAACATCAACACCACGATTCTTGAAAGTCGAAATCCGCTGGCTTTCAATGAAAACCGGAGTCGTCAGAAAAGGCTCCATGGCCTGAACGGCAGGATTGAAACGCTCCAGATGTCCAACCTGGAGAACCAGACTTCGATCATCGGCCCGCTCGATCAACTCATCGGCCTCAGCCAATGTAGTGGTCATGGGCTTTTCCAGAAGCATATCCACACCAGCTTCAATGCAGTCCAATGCCACTGGATAATGGTAACTGGTAGGGACAACCACCGATACAGCGTCAACCAAGGGCAACAACTCCCGGTAGTCAGTAAACGCCGAACAAGAACACTCAGCGGCCACGGCTGCACTCTGTTCCGGATTGACATCAACTACCCCGACCAGCTCAACGCCAGCCATCGCCGCATATTTTTGCGCATGAAAACGGCCCAAATAACCAACTCCAATCACCCCTGCGCGAATCTGTTTCATGACTTTATCCATACCTCTTTAAATGCCCAGGTAAGCTTTCTGAACTTCTTCGTTGGTCAGGAGTTTTTTGGCAGTATCAGTTAAAGTAATCTTTCCGTTTTCGATCACATAACCACGATCAGCAATATGGAGGGCCTGATTCGCATTTTGTTCCACCAGAAAGATGGTTGTATTATGCTCCTGGTTGATCTTTTTAATAATCTCAAAAATCTGTTTGATAATCAAGGGTGCAAGCCCCATGGACGGTTCATCAAGGAGCAGAAGTTCAGGCCTTGCCATCAGCGCCCTGGACATGGCCAGCATCTGCTGTTCGCCACCCGACAGGGTCCCGCCTGACTGAGTACGACGCTCAGCCAGAATGGGAAAGAGAGAATAGACATAATCCAGATCTGCTTTAATCCCGGCCTTGTCCTTACGCAGAAAGGCACCCATATCCAGGTTTTCCTGGACACTCAAATCCGGGAAAATATGCCGCCCCTCAGGGACCTGACAAATACCCATGGAGACTATATCATCGGCAGAGCGACGCTGAATTTCTTTCCCTTTAAACAGGATCTTTCCGGCGCGAGAGGGAACAATACCTGAGATGGTCATCAAGGTAGAGGACTTACCGGCACCATTTCCACCGATCAGTGTAATTATTTCACCGGTATCAATATGCAGGCTGATGTTTCTAAGAGCCTCGATATTACCGTAATTGGTCTGGATATTTTTCAGTTCAAGCATTTCTTTCTCTAGATTTGTTAAAGCAGACTGGCATCAGGGCCCTTAATCGTCTTCACCCAAATACGCCTTGATCACCTCTGGATTGGTTCTCACCTCAGCCGGTGTTCCTTCGGCAATTTTACGACCATAGTCCATGACGACAATGCGGTCTGAAAGGGTCATAACAAGCTTCATATCGTGTTCAATCAGAAGAACGGCATGCCCTTCATCGCAAATTCTGCGAATCAACTTGACCAGTTTGGCCGTTTCCTGGGGGTTCATGCCGGCAGCAGGTTCATCCAAAAGCAGGAGGAAGGGCTCAGTGGCCAAAGCTCGAGCAATTTCAAGGCGACGCTGAGCACCATAGGAAAGATTTGCGGCCAGCTCGTTCACCTGTGAGGCAAGGCCTACTTTTTCCAGCAGCGCGTAACTGTAATCAACAATAGACCGTTCTTCCGCCCGTGTTTTTTTATCACGGAAAATGGCTCCCAGTATAAATGATTTAGACCTGCAATGGCGGCCGATCATCACGTTTTCGAGGACAGTCATTTTGGGAAACAGGCGAATGTTCTGGAACGTTCTGGCCATGCCTTTTTCAGCAACATGGTTTGGTTTCATTCCATTCAGGCGTGTTCTGCCTTCTCCACCAGGCTTGTGGAGATAAACATCTCCACTGCTGGGTGTGTAAATTCCGGTCACACAGTTAAAAAAGGTGGTCTTCCCCGCACCATTAGGGCCGATCAAAGCGACGATCTCCCCTGAGCAAACTTCAAAATCAAGGGTATCAAGTGCTTTAATACCACCAAAATTCATGGTCAGGTCACTGACTTGGAGGATTATTTCACTCATCACTTCTCCCCCCTGTCATTTTTTTTAAACTGATAAACGCGACGGACATTGGATATCAGGCCCTCTGGTCGAAAGACCATCATGAGGACAAGAATACCACCGAAGGCGAGCATGCGAAATTCGGACAGGGCCCGAAGATACTCAGGTAACAAGATGAGGATGAAGGCGCCGCAAATGACTCCCACGATAGAGCCCATGCCGCCCAAGACAACAATAGAGAGAATGATGGCCGATTCGAGGAAAGTAAAACTGGCTGGATTCACAAAAGTGGTTTTCGCAGCAAAGACTACTCCAATAATCCCTGCCCAGAAAGCACCAAGGGAAAATGCGACCAGCTTGGTCTTGGTCTTGTCGATCCCCATGGCCTGGCAGGCAATTTCATCCTCGCGCAGGGCAACCCAAGCCCTGCCCAACCGGGAGTCCTGCAGACGATTGACCACAAAGATCGTGATAATCAGAAAAAAAATCATCAGATAATAGAGATACAAAATGGACATATTCAGACTCAGATCAAGACCAAACAGACCCGGTCGGTCGATATTGGCTATTCCGCTGGGGCCCATGGAAAATTCGTTCCAGTTCTCCAGGACCAGACGGATAATCTCTCCAAAGCCCAAGGTAACAATGGCCAGATAATCACCACGTAAGCGGAGAACAGGAAAACCGAGGATAATACCAAAAAAAGCGGCCAGGATTCCGCCCACGGGCAGAACCGTCCAGAAACCGAGATCAAAATGATGATTCAGCAACGCGTAGCTGTATGCACCCACCGCATAAAAGGCCACATATCCCAGATCCAGCAGACCCGCTAAACCAACAACAATATTCAGACCAAGCCCCAGGACCACATACATCAGAGCCGTGGTCATAACATTGGTCTGATATGTGGAAAAAAGAAAAGGAAACGCAATGGCAAAGGCCAGACAGGCAAGAGAAATGGGCCAAAGATAACGAGGTTCACGGAGAACACGCTGAAAAATGGTGTCCTGCACCTCTTCATTCTGAGCAGTTCTCTTCTTGGACAGCTGCTGCTCTTTCCGGGCGAAAAAGGCCTTGCCCACAACCGAGAGGACAAAGCTGCCAATGGCCACGAAAAACATATTATTCCAGCGCCAGTTAACAATCCGCTCAATGGGATCGACCTGAATCACCATCAATGGAAAGGTAAGGGCCACAAACCAAAGTGCGACCAGCAAAGATTTCTTAAATTCTTTCAGGGGAAACATGACACACTCAATCAGACTTTCTTGGTTTCAGCCTTACCGAGAATTCCGGAAGGCTTAAAAATCAGAATCAGGACCAGAAGAGAGAACGCAAAAACATCCTCGTAATCACTGGAGATATATCCAGTGGCAAAGCTCTCTGTAAGGCCAAGAATCAAACTCCCTATAACTGCTCCGGGAATGGAACCGATACCTCCAAGAACTGCTGCGGTAAAAGCCTTGATTCCAGCCAGAAAGCCGATATAAAAATTAATCTGGCCAATATGCGAAGCAATCAACAGACCACCAATGGCAGCCAGAGATGAACCGATGATGAAGGTGGCCGAAATGATCCGATCAACATTAATCCCCACCAGCATCGCCATGGTCCGATCCTGAGCCGTGGCCCGCATGGCTTTACCTATGCGGGTGAACTTGATGAGAATAGTCAGGGCCACCATAACAACAGCCGTGGTCACAAGGATCATCAGATCCGAGGAACCAACGATATGCGCATAGGGTTCCATAAAGGCAAAGTCAGGAATCAGCTCGGGAAAGGGGAGGAAGTCCGAGGTCTGAGCCAGGAGCACATAATTCTGGAGAAAAATCGACATACCAATGGCGCTGATAAGAGGCGAGAGTCGCGGGGCATGACGCAGTGGTTTGTAGGCCATCTTCTCAATGGTATACCCGTAGGCACTGGACCAGATGGCTGCACAGACACCCGCCAGAACAATGATTGCCAGGAGAGGAAAGCCGTAAATTGACAGGACTGTGGCCACCACAAAAGAGGTGAAGGCTCCTATCATGTAAATCTCGCCATGGGCGAAATTGATCAGGCCGATAATACCGTAGACCATGGTATACCCGAGAGCAATCAAGGCATAGATCGATCCTCGGGTCAGGCCGCTGAAGAGCAGTTCAATAAAATAATCCATGAGACATCAACTGATGAAAAACTAGAAGAGATAAAAATAAAAGAGCCTGGGACAGGAGAAATTCCCCTGTCCCAGGCTGAAAAGACTATCAGGTAAAAGAAGCTTATTTTGCTTCGACGAACTGACCGTCACGAACCTGATACATGGCAAATCCAACACCAACTGCATCGCCCCGTTCGTCAAAGTTGATATTACCAACCGGGGTATCAGTTTTGGTGGTCCGAAGAGCCTTTGTTACGGCATCAAAATCAGTGGAATCTGCCTGCTCAATTGCGTTCAGAAGAGCCTGTGCTGCAGAATAGGCATTCTCATAGAAGGCACCGGGGTCAGTTCCATAGGTGGTCTTGTGAGCCGCAATAGCCGCTACAGAGATGGGATTAGCTGAATTGTCCTGGGGACCGGTAGCGTAAACACCCTCGGCATGCTTCCCGGCAACCTTGATAAAGGTATCATCCTTTACACCATCATCGGAAATAAACTGAGTATTCATCCGCTTCTTACGCATCATGGTAACGATCTTTGATGCCTCTGGATGATAACCACCAAAAATCACGGCCTCGGCACCGCTACGCTTAACTTTCTGAACTACGGCAGAATAATCAACAGCACCAGGAGTCACACCCTCATAGAGGACAACTTCGCCCTTGCCTGACTGTTCAATGAAGACCTTGGCAAACTCAGCCAAGCCCTTGCCGTAATCGCCCTTGTCGTGAATCACAGCGATCTTTTTCAGCCCCAGAACGTTGAGGGCATAATCAACCTCAGCCTGGGCTTGAGCATCATCAGCGGCAATGGTACGGAAAAAATTAGGGTAGTCCCCGCTCTGTGTCAGGGCAGGATTTGTGGCAGAGGGTGACATGACAACAACACCGGCGTCTTTATAGATGGGCAGGGCTGCCTTGGTGGCACCGGAACAGATATGACCCAAGACCACATGAGCACCATCTGACACAAGTTTTGTGGCAGTGTTGGTGGCAACCTCTGGTTTACAGACATCATCTTCAATCAGCAGCTCCACCTGCATGCCATTCACACCACCACGGGCGTTCACCTCGGCCACGACCAGTTTAGCCGCATTGATTGTTGGCAAGCCATATGAAGCAAGGTCACCACTGTGTGGGCCAGCAACGCCGAGCTTGATGGTGTCGGCGGCCATGGAGGCTGCCGGAAAGGCAAAGGCTAGAGCCACTGCAGCGGCCAACAAAGGTCTTCTCACTCCGAATTTCATCTTGTTCTCCAATTGAATTAAGGTTATCTCTTTTCCACCTTCCAAGAGCGACTGCCACTCACCAGGGAGAGTATTAAGAGATGTGAAAAAATGCAAACAATAGTATTCTTAAAAGCTGGATTCAACAAAAAAGCAACCAAATTTACCGTTCGTTCGTAAAAGTCGCCCTTCTTGGACTCACCAGCTTACATTCTCAGCAACAAACCGTGACTCTATAACCATATACTTCCCAGATGATCAACAATAAAAATCTCCTCTTTTCACTGGGCCGACCATTCAGCCCGCTCTACAGCTGGATCATGAAGCTCCGTGCCGCCTTTTATAAAAAAGAGGTTTTACGCAGTACCAGGATGGAAACACCTGTTATCTCAGTAGGCAACCTGACCATGGGCGGCACAGGCAAGACGCCACTGGTCTGTTACCTGGCAAAACTTCTTCGCAACCAAGGACTTCGGCCGGCAATCATCAGCCGAGGCTACGGAGGATCAACCAAAAATCGAGTCAATGTTGTCTCAAACGGCAAAGATCTTTTTCTGGATGCCAATGAAGCCGGGGATGAACCAAGATTATTGGCCGAACTACTCCCCGGCGTACCTGTTCTCACCGGTATTGTTCGGGCCCTGCCCTGCCGCCATGCTGTCATGGAATTTGACTGTAACGTTCTCATCCTCGATGACGGCTTTCAACACCTGGGAGTACAGCGGGACATTGACCTGGTACTGTTTCACGGTGATGAGCTGGCCGGGAACAGCCGCATTTTTCCGGGAGGCGATCTGCGCGAGCCTGTCTCAGCCCTGGAACGGGCCACAGCGTTTGTTCTCACGAATATCACTCCGGAAAACAATGAACGCAATCAACGTTTTGCTCATCTACTCAAAGAGCGTTTTCCGCAAAAGCCTGTCTTTTTTATTTGCACCAGTACTCAATTTTTTCGCACACAGGAAAGTGCGACCCCCGTGTCCGTGACAGAACTGCCTCAACCGCTCCATGGTTTCTGCGGGATAGGCAAACCCGACACCTTTCATCATGACCTCACGGCCAAAGGCCTGGATATCTGCAGTTTCACCAGCTACAAGGACCACCAGACCTACCCTCCGAAACTATTAAATGCAATCAGCCAAACAGCCCTTCAACAGGGTGCTCGCGGGCTGGTTACAACAGAAAAAGACCTCGTAAAAATAGGTAACTCCCCCCTCCCCCTTCCTCTCTTCGCCCTGCAGCTTCAAATCACTCCCGAACCACAACTCGATCAGTTTGTTCTAGATCATCTCAAATCACTTCACGAAACACCCTAAACACTAACCCCCTGCAGTTTATGGTATTTTTGACCCTGTTGTGTTCTTTTGGACACGGCCATCGCCAGCAGCGCCCCCTACAAGAAAAGTCACTAACATACTGTTATCATGCAAACAATTAACACCACACACCCCACAGCCAACGCACAGAAAATACGGCACACTTTTTGCATAAATACTTGAAAGTTTAAACTTTAAAACTATTCAACACAGGCAAATCATGACCGATCACCTTGACTCTCACCAATATACTCTCAACCGCAGCGTCAGTTGCTGCGGGA
>JACNLK010000007.1 GCA_014381505.1 Candidatus Desulfatifera sulfidica
CAGGTTCAAAGTCGACTTGAGGAGGGTGTCTATAGCTTCCGGATTGATTTTTGAGAGCTGCTTTGCTTGGGGATTTGTGAGGGTGTTGCATTGTCTTCCGGGTGAACTGGATTTTTTATGAAACCATCAATGGTCGTTGATGTGGCAGTCGATGACGGCTGATCTTTGCACTTTTCCGGGAATGGGGATTGACTTTTAGGACTGGAATACGTTAAAAGTGCAGGAGTTCAGGTGCTCGTAAGAGCAGTAAAGGGGAACCCCGTGTAATCCGGGGACGGGCCCGCCGCTGTAACTGGGGACGAATTTCGCACAAAGCCACTGTCTCAAGAGATAGAGATGGGAAGGCGCGGAAGGAGGTTGATCCGGGAGTCAGAAGACCTGCCTGAATAAATTAAGCTTGGCCCCCGAGGATCAGTGGGCTCAAGGTGCATGATCTCGCGTGGATGAACAGGGAACGCCCCAGATCGATCAATTTAATCGGTCCGGGGATTTTTTTTGCCCGGACCCCACAGAATCCAAGGAGAATCAAGATGCAGAAGAAAACCTACCTCGCCATGCTGGCCCTCAGTTTGGCCCTACCCGTTGCCTCCTTTGCCACAGATGAATTGCCCGCGGAAGCCCCCCAGCTCATGGACGAAGTGGTTGTGACAGCTGGTCGTGTGGAACAGAGCGCCGCTCGAATTCCTGCCCAAGTGACGATTGTCACAGCGGAACAAATTCAAGAAAGTGGTGCTCAATCGGTCCCCGATGTATTGCGGTCATTGGCAGGTGTTTTTGTGAGCGATTTAAATGGAAATGGAACGAATCAGACCGTGGATATGGGAGGGTTCGGAGAGTCTGCCAGTCGTCATGTGGCCGTGTTGGTCGATGGTCGACGGTTGAACCCCATTGATCTCGGGAGTGTCCGCTGGTCAACCATTGCCCTTGATCAAATTGCCCAGATTGAAATTCTCCATGGGAGTGGAGCCGTGTTGTATGGTGATAATGCCATGGGTGGGGTGATTAACATTATCACCAAAGAGGCCGAAGCGTCCAGCTACCTGGCGGGTGAGTTAAGTCGTGGTTCCCATGGGGCAAGCAAAGAGAAAGTAAAGGGCAATGTCCAGTATAAGCGAGGGCGAGCATATCTTGAGTATGATCATCAGGATACCGATGGTTATCGCGATAGATCAGCCTCTGATCGTGAGTCTGTGTTTGGCAAAATCTCTTATGATATCGACCCTCAGACCTATGTCTGGGCTGATCTGTCCGTGTCTTCGGTCTCGTATCAGTTACCAGGTGCCCTGACCGAGGCCCAGATGGAGGCGGATCGAACCCAGGCGGGAAATCCGGCAGATGAGGGAAGTGATGACAGTGTTTCTTTCTCTCTCGGGATGAAGAGAACTGTGGGCGACGGAGGGGAGTTGAGCGTGAATCTGTCGCGGCAGCAGGAGGATCGGGACAGCGATATGGCCTCCTGGTTCAGTTTTATGACCATTGATACTGAAACGAGCAGTTTTAATACCCAGTACAGCCTGGCTGGAGCGCTAGCAAATCTTGATAACCATCTTGTCATGGGGCTTGATTATTACGATGTCGATTATGGGGCATGGAGCGGAGCCTTTAAAGGGGCCCAGACCAATCGTTTTGATCACCAAAAGCGCTCCACAGGTCTCTATATTAAGGACGACCTGATGCTGACCAAAGATATATTGCTCAGCGCAGGGGCTCGTTATGAGATGCCCAAGATGGAGTTGCAGAGCGATGTCGGCTCGATTACCCGTGCAGAAATGGATGAATCTGAATGGGCCTGGGATCTGGGAGCGGCGTATTTGTTTGAGAACGGATCAAAGATTTATGGTCGCCTGTATCGCTCATTTCGTTATCCCGCCGTGGATGAATTTACCAATGTCAGCAGCGGTGCCGTGAATGGGGATCTGAGGCAGGAGACTGCTCTGGGCTATGAGGCTGGTGTGCATATGGCAGCCGGAAACAATGCGAGTGTCGATTTTCGTCTGTATGAGATGAGACTCGATGACGAGATTGCCTGGATGGGTGATTGGATGACAGGGCAGAATGAAAATTTGGATGAGACTCGTCACGTTGGTGCTGAGCTCAGTGCACGTTATCAGCCGTTGAATGTCCTTGAACTCTATGGGAGTGTGACGTATACCAAGGCGGAGTTTACCAGCGGTATCTACGACGGGAATGAAATTCCTCTGATTCCTCACTGGAAGACAACGGCCGGGATTCGTTATATCCCCAGAGACGATTTACAGCTGGGTCTTATTTACAATCATGTGGGCAAACGTTATTTCGGAGGAGATGCTGATAATGTTTTGAATAAATTTCCTGAACATCAGACGGTTGATCTTTCACTGACCTATCAATATTCTGAGCAGGTCGAGCTGTATGTGAATGGAACGAATATCTTTAATGAGGAATATTCCGATTATGGTTGGTACAGCAATTGGTCGAGCGAGTACAATTACTATCCCATGCCTGAGGCTGTTTACTGGGCAGGGATACGGGTTAGGTTTTAGTGAGAGTTTGTTGACGTCTCAGCTTTAATTGAAAGAGTAGAGCAAAAGGGCTAAGGGGGAACCATGTTTGAAATCATCGATAACGGCGGGCCGGTCATGATCCCGCTCCTGTTCTGTTCGCTCCTGACCCTGACCGTAATCATTGAGCGGTGCATCTTCTGGGCCGGGATTGAGTTGCGCCGCAACCGGCGCCTGCTTGATGAGGTCCTGGAGCTGTGCCGGATTGGCGACTGGTCTGCCGTCCGTGAACAAACTGCGGGCAGTCGGGATCATGTGATCCGGGTTCTGATCAGTGGCATCCTCCATCGCGAGTTCTCCATGGTTCGGGCCATGGAGGCTGCGGCGGTGGAGGAGCTCAAGCGCATGCGTCGTTTCATGGGCGTACTCGATACCATGATTACCGTGGCCCCGCTTTTGGGAATTTTCGGCACCGTGCTGGGGATTATCGCTTCTTTCGAGGTTTTGGGCACAGCCGGGCTGGAAGAGCCGCACCTGGTCACCGCCGGTGTGGCTCAGGCCCTGATCACCACGGCCACGGGTCTGGGGATTGCCATTCTTTCGGTTTTTCCCTACAATTACTTTAATTCCCGGATTGAACAAGCGGCCCAGATCATGGAGAAGTATGCCACCAGCCTCGAGATCGTCTACGAAAAGCTGGAGGCCAAGGGGGAGATCCCGTGAAACTGGCGCGCCCCAGCCGTCCCCGGGCCCGGATTGAGATGATGCCCCTGATCGATGTGGTCTTTCTCCTCCTGGTGGTCTTTATCTACACCATGCTTTCCATGGCCGTGCATCGTGGGCTGCCGGTGACCCTGCCCACCTCGTCTGCGGTTGAGATTGAACGGGATCTGCCGCTGAGTCTGACCGTGCGGATGGATGGCATGGATCTGGATGGCCGGGAGGTCCTGCTTGAGGAGCTGGCCGCTGCATTGGCAGACCGGACTGCCGGACATGATGATCCGGGTCTGCTTCTTTTTGCCGAGCGGGATTTGAGCTACCAGCAGCTTTTTACGGTCCTGGATCAGGTTAAGGCCGCCGGGATCACACGGATTTCCATGCAGGCCGATCTGCCGTGAACAGGCTGTTGGTCGCCCTGGGACTGGCCTTGCTGCTGCATGGTGCGTTGTTCATGGGTGGAGCGTCCTGGCTTGCGAGTCCGCCTGAACCTCTGGCCCTGCGTTCAGGAATCAGCGTGGCTCTGGATTTCGTGACAGCTGATCAAAATACTGAATCTGAAAAAAGAGTCGAGGCTGACCACAAACCGGCCGTGCCACCGCAGCCCTTACAAATCCCGGACCCGGTAATTTTACCTGTCCCTTCTCCAGAGCAGGTTGTGGAGGAAGTCCCGTTCATCTCAGAAGAGTTGCCTGAACCCCTGAATTTTGTGGCTCGACAGCATAAGATTCTGCATCCTCAGGAGATACCAGTGGAAGAGCAGCAAGTGGAACCAGAACCGCCGGCAGCAACTGTTTCGGCATCATCGATTCTTCCCGAAACTGAGTCGGCCGTTGATCTTTACAAAACCATGCCCGCAGCTGATGCGTCTGCCAAAGTTGTTCGCCAGGCCAGTCCGTTGTATCAGGAAAACCCACCACCTGATTACCCTGTCAAGGCGCAGCGTCGCGGTTGGGAGGGGCGGGTCCTTGTTACGGTTCAGGTCACGGCTGCAGGGAGCGTCAGTGGGATAAGTCTTGGCGGGAGCAGTGGTTATTCACTTTTGGATCAGGCGGCTTTGAAAGCCGTGCGTAGCTGGCGATTCGTCCCGGCCATGCACTTCGGTCGTCCCGTCGCCAGTTCAGTAACTGTCCCTGTTGTCTTCCAACTTGATTGATAAATGTCCAGATGATAAAACGAATCCTCTTTTTTCTTTGCTTGCTGGCAGTTTTTTTCCCGTGCACACTTGTCTTGTCTGCCTCTCGTGAGATGATCGACCCTATTGGACGCAACCTGATTGTACCTGCATCACCTGCCAGAGTTGTCTCTCTGGCACCCAGCCTGACAGAGCTTGTTTATTCGCTGGGGCGGGAAGAACTCCTGGTTGGGGCCACCCTGTACAGCACTTTCCCAGAAGCGGCCAGGGCCCTGCCCCGGGTTGGCTCCTATGTCCGTCTTGATCTTGAGCGCATTGTGGCTCTCAAACCTGATCTGTGTCTGGCCGTGAAGGATGGGAATCCACGTCATGTTATCGAGCGCATCGAGTCCTTGGGGATTCCGGTCTTTGTGGTTGACCCCATCTCCATCGACGAGATCATGACCACCATCGTGGCCCTGGGTGATCTCCTGGGGGCATGCCCTGCGGCTGAGGCCCTTGCCGCGGATATGGCGGCCCGCATTGACGCGGTAGGAGCTCAGGTGGCTGAGGCTGCTCATCGTCCGGCTCTCTTTTTTCAGGTGGACGCCGCTCCCCTGATCAGCGCGGGCGAGGATACGTTCACCGGCAGACTGATTCGCATGGCTGGTGGTGAGAATCTGGCCGCTGGTGGAATTCCTTATCCCCGTTACAATTGGGAGGATATTCTTCGTCTGGCCCCGGAGGTGGTGGTGATTACCTCCATGGCGGGTGGTCACAACCCGGAGGATCTCATTGCAGAGTGGCAGAAATGGCCTCAGATTCCAGCCGTTCGTAGTGGTCGCATTCATGTGGTCGAGGCCGATTTTTTCAACCGACCCACCGAGCGCCTGGTCCAGGGGCTTGAGGTTCTGGCAGCTTTAATTCATCCGGAACTTTTTGCCGATGAATCCGGCCATCAGCTTATTATAGGTGGGGATCTGCCATGACCGGTCCGGTGATGGTTTCTGCGCGTTTCGGATTAGGGGGCAGATTGTTCCTGCTCTGCACCGTACTCCTGTTTGTGTTGGCAGCCGTCGTTCTTTTGGGACTTGGCGCTGGATCGTCCGGAGTCGATCTTCGAGAGGCCTGGATCGCATTAGTCGGTCAGGGTGAGTCGATCGAACAGACCATTGTGCGACGTATCCGCCTCCCTCGTGTGATCCTGGCTGGAGCTGTGGGCGCAACCTTGGCTCTGGGCGGTCTGGTTTTTCAGGCGCTGCTTCGTAACCCTTTGGCGGAACCTTATATCCTGGGAGTTTCCGGTGGTGCTGCGGTGGGTGCGATCTGCGGAATGTTCCTGGGGCTTGCACCTTTTCCTGGTGTGTCGCTGGCAGCCTTTGGCGGGAGTATGGTCGTTCTGTCCCTGATTATTCTTGTGGCAGGTGGGCAGGTAAGCTTTCGTCAGGACTCACTCCTTCTGGGCGGTGTCATGATGAATGCTTTTTGTGGGGCGATCATTATGTTTCTGCTGGCCATCAGCCAGTCAACACAGGCACAGAAAGTTCTCTTCTGGCTCATGGGAGATCTGTCCATGATTACGGCTGATCGCCTGCCACTGCTGTTGTCTGTTCTTCCCTGTTTCATTATTATTCTGGCCCTGGCCCGGCCCATGAACCTTTTGCTTCTGGGGGCTGAGAGTGCGTCTGTCCTGGGGATCAATGTCCGCCTGATTTCGCTCCTGCTTCTGGCGACCACCTCGTTTATGGTGAGTATTGTGGTCAGTCTCTCCGGACTGGTGGGTTTTGTCGGGCTGGTTATTCCCCATATCTTTCGCCTGATTCTGGGGTCAGATCATCGCCTGCTTATTCCGGCCTGTCTGTTGGGAGGAGCATCGTATCTGATTGGTTGTGATCTTCTTGCGCGATTGCTCTCCGTTGGCGGGGAGCTTCCTGTGGGGATTATCACCGCGCTCATCGGTGCACCCTTGTTTGTCTTTCTCCTGTGGCGGTCTGGTCCATGAGTGCTGTTCGTATTCAAGGTGTTGGTGTGAAGCTTGGTGACACGCAGGTTCTGCGAGATTTATCGCTGACCGTGGCGCAGGGTGAGTTTTTTGTTGTTATTGGCCCCAATGGCTCGGGTAAGACTACTTTGCTGCGTCTTCTGGCGTCGTTGCTGTCTGCCGGATCGGACGGGATTGAGATTTTTGGTCGTCAGTTGAATGATTACTCCCGTCGTGAGCTGGCGAGAATCCTGGCCCTTGTACCGCAGCAGGTCCACATGGATTTTCCTTTCAGCGTGCGTGAAACGGTGCTCATGGGACGGTCCCCTCATCTTGGTCTCATGTCTTTTGAGCGGGTAGCCGATCTGGCTTTAGCTGCCGAAGCCATGGAGTTTACCGATGTCAGCCATCTGGCAGACAGACGACTCGATCAGCTTTCAGGTGGTGAACGTCAACGGGTGATTATTGCCCGGGCGATCTGTCAGCAACCGCGCCTGATTCTCCTTGATGAGCCCACAGCTGCCCTTGATCCAGCTCACCAGATTAAAATTCTGGACCTTCTGGAGCGTCTTCGACAGGAACAGGACGTGACCGTGATCATGGTCTCCCATGATCTTAATCTGGCAGCCCTCTACGGTGATCGCCTCCTGCTCTTGTGTGATGGTCAGCTGGATCATGTGGGGCCACCGATCGAAGTATTGGAGCGTACCAGACTTGAGCGAGTCTATGGTTGTACCATGTCGGTTGAGGCAGATCCGGTGAATGGTTTTCTGCGAATTTCTCCAGTCCCTGCACGCTACCGGGAACAGATCGATTAACAGAATGGGAAAGAGATTGATTTCTCTGTGGGGTTCGGCTAATTCTTTTATAAATAACTCCTTGAGCCTGAATGGAAAAATGGGCCAATGAGTTGTTCTGGATTGACGGATTACTGGTTGAGCAGTTGATCTCTGCTATGTTTCATTGAGTCTCAGCCGCCAATTCGGATGTGTTTTCCTCCCTTTTGAAGAGTGTTCATCAATCATCAGGAAGATGTTCCTGGTCAGGAGAAAAAGAATGGGTGAGTTTTTTGCTTTTATTAATGACTGGATTGTATCGACAAAGGTTCCGGAGCAACTTCGGGATGTTGACGCAAAAAACCTGTTGAGAAACGGCTACTTCATGGTGCCCTTCATTGGCATTATGATGTACTTTGTTTTTAGACAGGCGTTTAGTTATCTCATCATTACTGCTTTGATTTTTGGTCTCTGGTGGTTCTCAGGTACAGATATGGTTACTGGTGCCGTTGTTAATGGTGAAATTCAGATGGACAGAATGTTACCGGTGTTTGGCGTTGGTACCATTGGGCTGGGGATTATCGCTTATCTCTTTACAAAGGGAGATTGAAGGTCTTAATTTTTACCGGTTTGACGTATGATTTGTTACCATCATCGATGATGCAGTCCTGTAACATCTTCCCCTCTCCCGACACATTGTTTTAAACGAGCTGTCTTTTTGATGCTGGTTTTGAATGATCGAAGTGTCGATTTCGAGTTCTTTTCTTCCTTTTACAGCGGTCAGTTCTGGTATCCCTTCTTTTCTTCCTTCTTTTCCGAAAAGCGAACTGTTTCAGCAATTCTGCGTCATCCAGATGAACTGAGCAGAAAGTACAGAGTGCCGGTGAAGATCAGGCTGATAATACGGAACAGCTGATTGCACAGGATCAATTCAGCAGCCAGACGAGGCTGAAATATGCCGGCATAGAATGGGAATTGGTGACGCAAAGCCCGTACAGGGGAGGAGAGGATGTTGCCAACGATCAGGGCCAGGATGATTTCCTGTTGCCCCAGGGTACCGTTTTGCAACAGGGCTCCTGCTGCGGCCAGTCCGGCTGTGAATTCAGCCGCAATATGCAAGGTAATGATCCCCATGGACTGGGGGGAGAGCCACGGCAGAAAGGAGAGGTATCCAGCAACGGTCTGCTCAAGATCGCTGAAAAAATGTGACTGGTTCATCAGGTAGACGATGATGTAGATCGGCACCGTGAATTTGACGATCCGTGGCAGGCGTGTTTTGAAGCGCCTGAGGCTGAGCGCGAACACCTCCTTGAGACTGCGTTTTTGAGTCTGTTGTTGGCTCATTTTACTGAGATCGCGTTCTGCAGGTGTTTTCAGGAGAAAGCGGCTGGCGATCAGGATGGTCAGTGTCCGAAGAATTGCGGCTCCAAAGGTGATGGCTACATAGATCACCGCCGCCCCTTTGATCAGGGAGGCGGTGATGAACAGGACCGTGGGCAGGTGGAGGAAGTAGGTGGGCAGGCTGTTGAAGAGATTGGCCAGCACCAGCTCTTGTTTGGAGATTCGTTTATCGTCGTAAGCCTCGGCCAGGAGGGTGTTGGCTGCGATCCCCGAGAAGATGGCCAGAGAAAACGAGGCCCCTGTGGTCGAAGACAGGTTGCTCAGCCGGATTATAGGTTTGGCCAGCAGGGCAATGCGCCGGGTCCAGTTAAGGGACTCGATGAAGTTTGCCGCCATGAGGCTGAAGGAAATCAGAATCATCAGTCGGGTCAGAGGCCAGATCAGGTCCTGGAATAGAGTGGTGAAAATTTCAGTCATCTGTTGTTCTGTAACTGCTCCGAATTGTATGAGGGCTGTTTGGCCCTGATAATTTTTTCTTATCTGATTAGGCTGAATAAAACACAACCGAGAGTTGTAGGGAATATTTGATTTATTTTGAAAGCTTAGGTGACTATACAGGCAGATGGGAAGGGGAATTCTTTTTGTCAGTCCTTGA
>JACNLK010000030.1 GCA_014381505.1 Candidatus Desulfatifera sulfidica
CAGGGCAACAGCGCCCTCAAGGTGGATCGCGCCTTCGTCAACAGGAACAATATCCCTGGCAACCCCATATGGTTCTCCATTGTCCGTCGTCCGACCACCGATGGTGGCACCGCCCATACCCGCATGGGCGCCGATACTCGCATGGCCACCCCCACCGCCTACATGGACTGGCCCTTTGACGGAATTTCCATGGGCTACGCCTACCGCTGGGCCAATGAAAACATGGGCACCGGTCGGGTTCGCATCTGCTATGGCCGTGGTTTTGAAGCTGGTCTCCAAGCAGAAAATGGCCCCAACCTTAACGATACCGATTTCGTTGGAATCAGCTGGGATGTCATGAAAAAAGATGACCGCTTCGCCTATATCCAGTCCTTCCTGGCCATGGATGTGTTTAACTACCCAGCATTTACAGATAACGACGCCAATGTTGCCATGGCTGCTTCAATGGGCCCTCGAAATAATGTTGGTGATATCGTACACACCTCTGCCCAGTACCAAGATAAAGTTGGCAACCTCACCTATCACGCCACTGCTGGCTGGTCTCTGGCACAGCCAGATGAAAGCAGTATGGGTATGTTCTGGGATCCAATGGTTGGCGCAGGTACTGAAGATGAAAACGGATACTCCGCCATTATCGGTGTTCGTTATGACATGGATGACATGGGCCTGAAACTGGGCGCTGAGTATAACTGGGGTTCAGAGTACTGGATCGCCATGACCCCCGGACATGACGATCTCTACAAATCCAAACTGGCGACTCGTGGTAGCGTTGTTGAACTCTACGGCATCTATGACATCCCCTCAGGTGCTGCCATATCTAAATACGGCAGCGCTTTCATCCGCGTTGGTTACCAGCATTACGAGTATGACTACAGCGGCTCTGCAGACTGGAACATGAAACCTTATGACCTGAATAATGCCACTGATGTGGCAACACTTGCTGGAATGGGAATGGATCCAGTTGAAAGTGCCGACCAGATCTACGTGACCTTTGAGGCCACATTCTAATTCAGTTCTCTGAATAGAAGCAACACCCTGAAGGGGGAAGATACCGCATGCGGTATCTTCCCCCTTTTTTTATGCTTCACAAATACCCCATGAAAAAACTAAACCAACATCCTGCAACGTGGATCAGCCCCCGGGTCGTGGCCGCTTCCCTTGACCGACACAACGGCAGCAGTCTTGCCCCCTATGATTCGCTCAATGTCAGCCTCGGAGTAGGCGACGCCCCTAAAACAGTCCTGGCGAACCGTCAGCTGATCAAACAGACCCTGAACATCCCCCAACTCATCTCGGCCCGCCAGAACCATGGCGACCAGATTCTGATCCTTGACCAGCCTCTTACCCACGACCAGGAATTTGACGGCTATGACGCTCTGATCACCAATCAGACGGGCCTCGGCCTGATGATCCAACAGGCTGACTGCCAGGCCGTCCTGCTCCACGACCCGCTCACCCCATCTGTGGCTGCCATCCACTGCGGCTGGCGGGGCAGCGTCCTGAACATCATCGACAAGACCATCCGGTCCATGATGGACACCTTTCACACCGATCCAACAGCCCTGCGCGCCTACATCTCACCCTCGCTGGGACCCTGTTGCGCCGAATTCATCAATTACCGCAGCGAACTCCCTCCGGCTCTGCACCGCTTTCAGGCCCGGGACAATCATTTCAATTTCCGGCAAATCTCGCACATGCACCTGACATCTGCCGGAGTCAGACCGGAAAACATTGATCAGGCCGGAATCTGCACGGCCTGCTCGCCGGATTACTTCTCCTACCGCCGCGCCTGCCGCAGCAGCAGCCCCCTCCAGGGCATCACCGGCCGCAACGGTTCCATCATCGCCCTGCGCTGATGTGATGAGCTGATCAGACAACAAACAACTTATTGATCAATTTTCCAGAAAGATTATTGGGCAAAAATATCGACTGTCGAACGAAATTCGACAATCATGGGGACATGATCCGAGAGTCGGATATCCGGGACCTGGCACTTGACCGCCTCAAGTTCCGGACTATGCAGGATGAAATCGAGCTGGCGATGCGGTGCATGACTGGGATAGGAAGGGCGCGCCTCGGCATTGGCGTCGCAGAGACCGGTGGCAGCCAGGAAAAGATCCAGCTCCCGATTCCCACCAAAGGTGTTGAAATCTCCGGCGACGATCACCGGCTTTGTTCTATCCATGAGCAGGCGATGAAGATGCTCAAGCTGCTGATGACGATGCCGGTATTTGAGAGAGAGGTGCACAATAAAAATAAGAGCATCGGCAAGCTCCACCTCAATCACCAGCCGCTTCACGCCTTCGTCGAAATAATGGAAGCGATGAGCAAGGATCGCCTCCCGGCAGAGAAGGGCATTGGACTGCTTGTTGAGGACCGGGACACGCTGGGCCAGAGAACCGTTTCTATACTTGCTCTCCACCACATGGGAATAGCCAAGGTCCTGGGCCAGACGATCGGCCTGACAACTCCAGCCACAACGATAAGAACCTGAATCCACCTCGACCAGGGCAACAATATCCGGATCAACAGAACGGATAAACGTACTGATTTCATCCATCTTGTTGGCCGTGGTTTTGAAGAATCCGGCATAAGGCAGGGGCAGGTGATAATAAGTGCCACGCCCTGTACCATAACGAATATTATAGAGGAGAAATTTCATAAACTAATGATACCGGCTTCCATGAAAATTCACAACTGACACCAATTAAAATCCATGCCCCCAAGCCCACACTTTTTTCCCGGCAAGCAATATGGTACAGTACCCTGATATTTTAGCCATCACCCCCGTACTCTGCAAAGGGATAACAACCATGACCATCATCAAAATCGGATCACGCAAGAGCAAGCTTGCCATGTGGCAGACTGATACGGTTGCAGGCATGCTCGAGGCCAGCGGCCTGACCACCGAAATCAGCAGCATGGAGACCAAGGGGGACAAGATCCTCGATGTCTCCATCGCCAAAATCGGCAGCAAAGGTGTCTTTACCGAAGAGCTAGAAGACCAGCTGGCAAATGGCACCACTGATATCGCAGTGCACAGCGCCAAAGACATGCAGTCAATCCTCCCGCAGGGTTTTGAACTGATCGCTTTCACCGAACGGGAAAAAGTCAATGACGTCCTGGTTGGTCTGAATGCAGATATCAATCTGGATGATCCGAAACGGCCGCTGATCATCGGCACTTCTTCGGTACGGCGCAAGGCCCTGCTCAAACACCATTATCCCCATGTACAGACCGTGGAGATGCGCGGCAACCTCCAGACCCGGATTCAAAAAATGCGGGACGGGGCCTGTGACGCTCTGATGCTGGCCTATGCAGGGGTCAAGCGTATGGAATACGACCACATGATCATCAAGATATTTGACGAGAAACAATTCATTCCCCCCGTGGGACAAGGCTGCATTGCCATTGAAGCTGCCGGGAACCTGGCCACAGACAAGGTCCAACAGGTTCGCAACTGCCTCAACAATCCGGACAGCGAAAGCTGTCTCCTGGCCGAGCGGGCCTACCTACGCAAACTCGAAGGCGGCTGCTCCATCCCGGCCTTTGGCCTGGCCATGCTTGATGGTGATCAGTTACACCTGACAGGAGGGCTGGCAAGCCTCGACGGCAGCAACATCCTCAGCAAAACAGAGAGCGGCCCAAGAGAAGAAGCTGAACTGATCGGCAAGCGTTTAGGTGATTATATCCTCGAGAACGGCGGCCGTGAGATGCTGGCTGAAATCCGGAGAGAGCAGGGCTGACGAGGCAAGTCGAAGTTTGCAGGGTAAAGGGATTATTTCGTGGCAGGTGCCCGGTCGGTGTGGGAAACTCTTCCTCCGGCTAAGCTCCGCCTGCACCCTTCTGCGAACGTTGCAGATACGCCGGTGAAAGAGTTTCCCACACCCACCTTCTTTTGGCCGAAACAACGGGGACAGGGGATTGGCAAGTTTCTTAAATACAGGCGATCTCGAAAGAAGGCTGGAGTCAGGGCGCGAGGGTATCTGAACGGCGTATTCAGGCCTCTGGCCTGGGCGGAGCCTTAGCAGAGCAGATACCCTCGTGCCCTGACGAACTCCCCCCAATCACCCAAACCAAACCGTAACTGTCCAGCTTCATGCCGGCAATAAACACAAAACCGCGCACTGTGTTTTTTATCTGTATTACTAAAAGGTTATACAAAAACAATCAAGCCGCACAAAGCCGACGCAACCAATCCAGCCACTGATCAAACCCTTCGCCGCTCACAGTCGAGCATTCAATTGTCTCCAAATCAGGATTAATCAGTAAAGCCTCGCGCCGAGCCTCTTCCAGGGAAAAATCAAAGTAGGGCAGTAGATCGGTTTTACTGATCAGAAAAAGCTGCGATGTGCCAAAGGCCTTGGGATACTTGGCCGGTTTATCTGAGCCCTCGGGTACCGAAAGTGCTACCATTCGCTGATGCTCTCCAAGATCAAAGGCTGCCGGACAGACCAGATTACCAACATTTTCAATAAACAAGAGTCGAATATCCTCCCCCCCCCGCTCCTGCTCCAAAAGATGCAGACCACGATGGACCTGCGCCGCATCCAGATGACAGGCACCACCGGGGGTCAACTGCACCGCCGGCACCCCCTTGGCCCTGATCCGTTCAGCATCCCGCTCAGTCTCAATATCACCCTCAATCACCCCGATTCGGATTTCATTCCCCAGGGTATCAATGGTCTTCTCCAGAAGGGTCGTCTTACCCGAACCTGGGCTGGAAATCATATTGATAACAACCAACCCACGGCCATCAAAATGCTTTCGATTCTCCCGGGCCTTCGCCCGATTCGCCTCAAACAGACTTTCATGAACATCGACACGCTTCCGGGTTCCACTTTCTTGATGCTCATGATTATCTTCATGAACACAGCCACAGGCATCACACATCTCTCACCTCATTACTTGCCTTACCCCAAAATTACTCGACCAAATAAGACTCCGTCATCAGACTTCAGGCTACCTTGAAAAATTAGGGTGTTCGTCCAAGATCCGCGTTACGCTCAAAAACTCCCCTGTCAGGAAAACAGAGACGGGGAAAAGGAGATACCTGAACTGCTACGCTTTGCCCATGCCTGCAGCCTGGCAAACGCAGGGCAGGTATCTCCTTTTCCCCGTCGGACCAGCTCTCATCACCCTCCGACCCAACTCCACTCACTCCATCTCCACCTGCCGCAAGACAACATCATCAGCACCCAAAGGAAAGATCTCCCGCGACCCACAACAGGGACAATCCTCAGGCCGTGCATCTCCATCCATGTCCTGCTCATTGTCACAATCACGACAACCATAGCGCTGTGGCAACTGCAACACGATCAGTCTGGCATTCCGGGTCAGGGGTGTGAGTGGGGCCAGTGCCTCAAAACCGAACCGAAACGAATCAACCACCACCCCGGAAAAAGGGCCGATCTCCATGGTCACCAACAGAATTCGCTCAGCCCCGTTCTCTGCGGCCAATGTCTCCAATTGTCCCATTAAGCCCTGAACCAGAGAGAACTCATGCATCCTGTTTCACCACCTGCCGAATATGCAGACCGTCCGCCTCAAGCCGCCGAACAATCTGCTGACACACTTTTGCAACCTGAGGAGCCACTGTGTCGGAAAGCTCCAGACCACCGTTCAGGTCTTCGGGCACCGCACAGTAAAACTCCAGTTCAGCAGGAGCTGCATTGCGCAAACGACAGATATCAAGGATCTCCAGAAAACCCAATTGATGCGGCGACATCCGCCCATGAGCCCCGGAAGCACGCAGCTCATCCCCCTTAAACCAATGAATGGAGCCAGGCGCAGCCGTCATGGCTATTACGTCAATAACCAGAACCGTGTCATGTTCTTCCAAAAAGGGAGCCAGATAAATCCCGGCTGTTCCGGCATCGAGAAGATCAACACTCTCCGGAAATTGATAGTTTTCCTCAAGAGAACGAACCACATGAACTCCGAACCCCTCATCAGAGAGCAGGAGATTACCAATACCAAGAATTCCGTAACGGGTTTTTATTTGATTCATTTCAAGATTTCCTCAGCAGATTCGAGGCAGGGGTTCACCGTGCAAGGGAGTGATAATTCTGGTTCCACCAATAACTGTTTGCATGGTCACCTTGGTCGAGCGATCCAGACCAACAGTCCCGATGATGGCACTCTCGCCTCCACCTGCCTGTGCCTGAAGCAGTTCCAGGGCCGCATCTGCAACCTCAGGGGCCACCACGGCCAGCAGCTTACCCTCGTTCGCCAGATAAAGCGGATCCAGCCCCAGCAGTTCACAACCACCACGAACTTCTGGCCGCAGGGGCAGGGCGGCTTCATTGATCTCGACACTGCAGCCGGCAGCCCGGGCGATTTCACCCAGGACTGTCGCAACCCCACCCCGTGTGGGATCGCGCAGGACATGGACAGAACCCGTTTTCAGACCGGCGAGCAGGTCCGCGACCATATGGTGCAGGGCCATGGAATCACTTTGGAGATTTCCCCCAAGGGCCAGACCGGCTCGACTGGCCATAATGGTCAAGCCATGATCACCCATGGTTCCAGAAAGAATAATCTTATCTCCAGGCCGAGCCAGTCGTGAGGCCAGCTCAATATCATCAGCCACCAGCCCCACACCCGAGGTGTTGATGAACAGCTTGTCAGCTTTTCCCCGAGGGACAACCTTGGTGTCCCCGCTCAAAACCGGAACACCGCTCTCCTTGCACGCCCGGGCCACCGAGGCAATTACTCGCTCCAGCACCGCCATCTCCAAGCCCTCTTCCAAAATCAACGCCAGGGTCAGGCCCAGAGGCCGTGCGCCACGCATGGCCAGATCGTTGATAGTACCATGCACGGCCATGGACCCGATATCTCCACCCGGGAAAAAGAGGGGATCAACCACATAGCTGTCTGTGGTCAAAGCCAGTCGTCCCGGGCCGTTTTGGATAACAGCGCTGTCTTCAAGGGCTGCCAAAACAGGATGATCGAGATATTTAAGAAACAGAGAGGAGATCAGCTGCTGACTGGCAAGACCACCACTGCCGTGATCAAGAAGAATGGTTTCTGGGGACATAGTCTCGTTCAATTTGAATCTGAAAGTGAATAATTATAATAGGCCGAACAGGTTCCTTCGCTGGAGACCATGCAGGGCCCGATCGGGGTCGACGGCGTACATCGAGATCCAAACAACGGACATTCTGGTGGGCGGGCACGCCCCTGAAGGATGCGACCACAGAGACAACCCCGGACCTCGGTTGCCGACACGACCTCAACCCCCAGACATTCCTGGGCATCATAAGCACGATAAGGGGCGCGCAATTGAAGGCCACTTCCCGGAATAACACCCAGACCTCGCCACTCCATGTCCACCGGTTCAAAGACCTCGGCCACCAGGGACTGGGCCTGGAGATTTCCGGCCGGGCTGACCACACGGGTGTACGCGTTCTCAACCTCTGAGCGACCCTCCTCAAGCTGACGAACCAGCAGGAGCAGTGCCTGAAGGATATCCACCGGCTCAAACCCACCAACCACGCAGGGCAGATGATAACGCTCGGCCAGGGGCCCATACGCAGCGGCCCCGATAATGGCGCTCACATGGCCGGGACAGAGCAGGCCATCAATGGACTGGTCCGGGTCACCGAACAGGGCCATGAGCGGCGGCATCATGGTTTTTTGGGTGGTGAAGACGAAAAAATTAGACAGCCCCTCTTGCCGGGCCGCCCGGACGGTGGCCGCCACTCCCGGGGTTGTGGTCTCAAAGCCGACCCCGAGAAAGACCACTGTTTCATCGGGATGATTACGGGCCAGAGTCAGTCCATCCATGGGCGAATAAACGACCTCAACCTGAGCACCCTGAGAACGGGCATGGGCCAAGGACGTACCATCACTGCCCGGGACACGGATCAGATCACCAAATGTGGCAACTCTGACTCCTGGACGGCCGGCAAGGGCGAGAAAGGCATCAACATGGGCGGCCGAGGTCACACAGACCGGACAACCAGGCCCGGAGACCAACTCCAACCCCTCGGGCAGGAGCGAGCGCAAGCCACTGCGAAAGACAGCCATGGTGTGGGTGCCGCAGACCTCCATGATCCGGCGGGGCCTGGTCAGAGTCCGGTCGAGGGCTGCGGCCAGATCCCGGGCCAGACCCTGATCACGGAACTCGTCGACATACTTCATTGGAGAGAATCCTGATCTTGCCGATCCAGGCCATCCAAAACGTCCAAACCATCGGCCATCTCCTGCATCAGACGGAGATTGGTTTTGGCCTCTTCCGCATCCAGAGTATGAATGGCAAATCCCGCATGGACAATCACATAATCGCCCACCACAGGCCTCCGGTCGACAATGTCCAGGCGCACTTCCCGCTGGATACCCTCAAGCTCAACGACTGCGGACCAATCATTTATTTCACGAACCTGCATGGGTACGGCCAGACACATGGCGTAATCCTCCTATCACAGCTTGACCAAGCGAAATGCCGCCATCGTTCACGGGAATCCGCTGGCCGGTATAGACCTGAAAATTTTCTTGCTCCAGGGCTGTTGTCAGCCCCTCCAAAAGGAATCGATTCTGCAGACAACCTCCCGCCAAAACCACAATCCGCGTCTGCGCCCTGGATGCCACTTCGATCACTGCGCGGGCCACACTGGCAATCAGCCACTGGTGAAAGGCCAGGGAGAGGAGCTCCGGGCTGGTCCCGCCTTTAATCTGTTCACTCAACATTTGAATCATCCCGGCATGAGCGATGCGAAGACAATCAGAATCCTGGCGCAGGACTACAGGTAGCCCAAGCTGACCATTAAGTTGATCTTCAGGACGGGCCCGTTGCGCCAGGGCTTCCAGTTCCATGGCCGCCTGACCTTCGTAGTCTGCAGTCAAACAAAGACCCAACAGAGCTGCTACCGCATCAAAGAGACGGCCACAGCTTGAGGTTTTGGGCGCATTAAGGCCCTGCATGATCATGGCCTCCACCACTTGCCGCTGCACAACATCAATTCGCTGCAAAGCCGGGACTAAGGCCGCATCCAATTGACCGGCGCCAAAGGTATGAATCAAGGCAGACAGCCCCATGCGCCAGGGTGCAGTTACGGCCGCATCACCGCCAGGCAGAGAGAGCAGATCAAAACTGGCCAGACGCTGATAATCGGCTGGTTCCGCCAAGAGGATTTCCCCCCCCCAGATCGTTCCGTCCGGTCCATACCCTGTCCCGTCGAGAGCCACACCCACAACCTGGGTGTCCAATCCGTGTTCGGCCATTACCGCAACCACGTGGGCGTGATGGTGCTGCACCTGAACCAGCGGCAGACCTGACTCCTGCGCAATCCGGGTGCTCAGATAATCTGGATGTAAATCGCAGATGGCAAGCTCCGGTTCGATACGCAAGAGGCGCTGCTGATGAGCCATGGACTCCTGATAGAACTCCATGACTTCAAGACTGCTCATATCACCAATGTGCTGACTGACCTGTGCAGTCTGGCCAGTCGCCAGACAAAAAGTGGACTTGAGCCCTCCACCACAGGCCAAAAGCGGCGGTAGATCCCAGGGCAGGGTCACCGGCTCCGGGACATACCCTCGGGCTCGGCGAATGAGATGCGGCCGACCTGCCATGACCCGGACCACTGAATCATCAATGCGGTTCACAATCTCCCGGTTGTGGAAGAGAAAGGCATCTGCGATTCCATGCAGCTGTTCCCGGGCCTCATCATTAGAGGTACAGATCGGTTCACCACTTCGATTTCCGCTGGTCATGACCAGAATTTTTGGACAACCAGGTGTCCTGAAGAGCAGTTCGTGGAGCGGGGTATAGGGCAGCATCACCCCCAATTCATCAATACCCGGAGCAAGGCCGGCGGCTAACATGCGTCCCGATTTACGGAGAGAAAGGACTATGGGACGCTGCGGCCCAAGAAGCAATGCTTCACTCATCGAATCCAGCTCACAGACCGCGCGCAAACGATCAAGATCAACTGCCATAACAGCCAGGGGTTTGCTGGGCCGCTTCTTTCGTCTGCGCAAGCGGGCCACTGCCTCTTCACTGCCAGCATCAACCACCAGATGAAAACCACCCAGGCCACGCAAGGCCACAATCCACCCTGCTGCCAACGCAGCCGCCGCAGTCGCCAGGACACCTGAAGTCACCGCCAGAGAACCTGAAAAATCATACCAGGACAAAGAAGGGCCACAGGCCGGACAGGCATTGGGCTGAGCATGAAAACGACGATCAAATGGATCATCATACTCGGCGTGGCAGTCATTGCAGAGAGGGAAGGACCTCATGGACGTGCCGGGTCTATCGTAGGGAATAGTCTCGACGATGGAGAAACGGGGTCCGCAATTAGTGCAGTTGATAAAAGGATAGCCGTAACGACGATCAGCCGGATCAAACAGTTCGCGGCTGCAATCCGGACACAGGGCCGCATCGGGCGGAATCAGGGCCTGAGTAGAGCCCGCCTCTGTACTGATCAAAATAGAAAAATCGTGCCGCCCCTGACTCACGAGCAAGGGGGTCTCCTGCAGAGAAACAATACGGGACAGGGGAGGGGCCTCTCTCGTCAGTGCCGAGACAAAGGCTTCGAGGCGCTCTTGAGGAGCTTCGGCCTGGATCAGAACCCCCTCCCCTGTATTACTGATTGTTCCAAAGATACCCAAGCGCCGGGCCAGTCGATAAACAAAGGGCCGAAAACCCACGCCCTGGACCGTGCCCTGGACCGTAATAGCCAAACCCTCTGTCTGCATCAAGGTATCTTGAAAAATTGTCTTTTCATCCAAACTCTGCGTTGTGTTTAAAATTTCAACATGCTGCGAGACAGCGGATCAGAATTATTACAACGCCATTTCAATTCTCGTTTTCCTTAAACTTACGACCACTGAAGATTGATGAGATCAAACCCTCCGGGGCCTTTATCTCATTCCAGATGACCAGATAGACATGGATCAAAGCAAAAAACAAAAAATACCACATCAGAATATGATGCACAAAACGACCCTGCTGTTGACTGCTGAAAATCGCCCCCCCCAGACCCTGCCAGAATGAACTTTCGGGATACAAAAGAAAAAAACCACTGATCAGCTGGAACACGGCCACCAGCATGGTCAGGAGATAACTCATCCCAGCCAGGACATTATGGCCCATGCGCTCTTCTTTGGTCGGGCTGAGATAGAGATAATAGAGGGCAGTTGAAAACAGATTACGGAGATTGCGTCCCGTCACCGGTAACAAATCCCCTAATTTCTCAAAACGATTACCGAACAAAAATAGATAAATCCTGATCAGCAGTGCACCAGTAAACAAATAACCAGCGGCAAAATGCACATTACGCATGGCCAGCACAGGCATGGACGCCACACCCTCAAGCGTTGTGCCAGTCCACGGGGCGTTGACATACCAGCCGGTAATGGCCAAGGCAGTGATCGAGACGACCAGGGCCCAATGATAAACCCGGAGCAGCCAACTCCAGACACGAACAGTCTCATAACTCATAACATCCTCCTTGGCCGGGTTACGGCCCTTTCAGGAGCACGCAGGGTATCCGGAGACAGACTGTTCTCGGATACCCTCCTTCTAACACCCCACAGGGGGGTATAAGTGCCTCATGGATTCTTTTCACAAAACAAGAAAACAATCTGTGAGGCATTAAACCGCCTTGACCCTGATGGTCTCCCGTCCTTCAGGGTCAAGCAGATGCACCGCACAGGCAATACAGGGGTCAAAGGAGTGAATGGTGCGCAGAACCTCCAGGGGCTGCTCCGCATCGGCAATGGGATTTCCCACCAGCGAGGCTTCATACGGTCCGGGCTGGTCTTTCTCGTCACGGGGACCAGCATTCCAGGTTGAAGGAACCACGCATTGATAGTTCTTGATCTTGCCGTCCTGAATGACAATCCAATGGGACAACGCCCCACGCGGAGCCTCATGGATACCGAAACCGCGCTGTTCACCCTGAGGAAAGACCGGCTCCTCAAAGATTTCCAGATCACCGCGACCGATATTGTCCACAAGCAGATCCCAGTGTTTCAACGTCAGATCAGCCAGCATCGAGGCCCGCACCGCTCGAGCCACATGACGGCCAAGAGTGGAATGGAGCACCTCTGGACCAAGGGTGACCCCGGCCACAGAACCCACCAAGCCCAGGGCCTGATCCACGTTTTTGACAATCTCGCTATGGCCCTGAGCATACCCCACCATGAGCTGGGCCAAGGGCCCAACCTGCATGGGACGGCCGTTAAAGCGCGGGGCCTTCATCCAAGTATACTTGCCATCTGCGTCAAACTCGCTGTAATCGGGAACCGTATCTTCTTCATAGGGATGACGGGTCCAGTCGCCCTTATACCAGGCACGGCTGATATTCTCGGCCACACCGTCACGGAAGGCGGTATCGTTGAAACTGTCAATGGATGTGACCGTACTCAGATCGCCATCAACAATGGTACCACCAGGCAAGTCAAACTTGGTGGACTTGGTGTCAAGGACCATATCAGGCACGGCCAGGTAATTAGTCACCCCGGCACCATAGGGCAGCCAGTCAGCATACAAGGCACCCACCGCAGCCACATCAGGTAGATAGACCTGCTGGATGAACCCTCTGACCTCTTCGGTCAGCTGTTTGATCCAGTAGAGACGTTCCATGTTCAACGCCGTGGAACTATCTGGGTTCAGTGCGGTGGTCACTCCACCCACAACCACATTCTGGATATGCGGGTTTTTACCAGAGATAATAGCTAAAGCCTGGGAAGCCTTGCGCTGATAATCCAGGGCCTCAAGATAATGAGCCACGGCCATCAGATTCGCCTCGGGCGGCAACTTCATGGCTGGATGTCCCCAATAACCACTGGCAAAGGGACCAAGCTGACCGCTGTCGACAATCCCCTTCACCTGCTCTTGGACCGCTTTGAAGCGTTTAGCACTGTTGTTGGGCCACTCGGACAGACTCGCTGCCAGGGCAGCCGTCTTGGCCGGATCAGCCTGCAGGGCCGAAACCACATCCACCCAATCAAGGGCAGACAAGACATAAAAATGGACGATATGATCCTGCAGGGCATGCAAAGACATGACAATATTGCGCAGGTACTGGGCATTCATGGGAATCTCAAGCCCAAGTGCGTTTTCCACGCAACGTACCGAGGCCAGGGCGTGAACTGTGGTGCAGACCCCGCAGATCCGCTGGGTAAAAGCCCAGGCGTCTCGCGGGTCGCGGCCCTGGAGGATCACCTCAATACCTCGCCACATCTGACCCGAGGACCAGGCCTTAGTCACCTGGCCCTGGTCGACCTCAACATCGATCCGCAGATGACCTTCAATCCGGGTAATGGGATCTATGGTGATTCGTTGTGCCATGCCTTACACCTCCTCCTCGGAATCGTTACCGGAACATTTACATTGAGCCATTCGCTTGACCGCCCCAACGGCCGCATGCAGACCCACAGCGGCTGCAGTCAGACCAAGGACTGTTTTACCGGCACCGTCCACATCAGAAACCAGGCCGCCGGGCAGCTTGACATCGGGCAAGCGCTCGTAAAAGGGAGTCATGGTGTCCCAGAACTCGGGTTCGGTACAACCAATACAACCATGACCAACGCTGACCGGCCAGACACCCACATCATTGAAACGAGCTGTGGGACAATTGGCAAAGGTACCAGGCCCCTTGCAGCCGACCTTGTAAAGACAATAGCCATTCAAATGACCATGATCACCAAACTCCTCGGCAAAGCGGCCCTCATCAAAATGAGCCCTTCGCTCGCACTGATCATGATTGCGACGACCATAGGCAAAGAGCGGCCGACCAAGATTATCGGTGGGTGGTAAGCGTTTAAAGGTCAGGTAATGGAGGACAGTGCCCATAAAGGAGACCGGATTGGGTGGGCAACCGGGAATATTGATGACCGGAGTGCCTGAGACCAGGTCCCGGACGCCGACCGCGCCAGTTGGATTGGGCGCTGCGGCCTGGATTCCGCCAAACGAAGAGCAACTGCCTATGGCAATCACCGCTGCGGCCTTGGGCGCCACTTCGGCCAGGATATCCACGGCCGTTCGTCCGGCAATCTGGCAGTAAATGCCATTATCTTTGGTGGGAATGGCTCCCTCGACCACACACAGAAACTGGCCCGCATACTTTTCAAGGGTATCGTGGAGACTCTTTTCGGCCTGATATCCAGACCCGGCCATGACCGTTTCGTGATAATCAAGGGAAATAATCTCTAAAATCAGACGACCAATATCTGGATGTGATGAGCGGAGAAGTGACTCAGTACAGCCGGTACACTCCTGAAAATGAAGCCAGATCACCGGTGGTCTCTGGGCCGAAGAGGCCGCCTCAACCATACGCGGGATCAAGGCATCGGAGACTCCCAACGCCGTTGCCACTGCGGTACAACCTTTGATGAAACCACGCCGATCCAGATTCAGATCCAGAATATTTCCCTTGTCACTGTCAGCCATTACAACCTCCCTGGTGAAACACTCTTCACCGTAAGCATCAGAGAACACGGAGGTGACAGCTACCAGCCCCATGTCCAGCCAGGTTTAGCAACAGAATTCAAAAAAAAGGCCCTTCGATCAGCTCAATTCAACAGAGCACGAACAAAAAGACCCGCTGAGTTTTCCAGAAAAACAGAAAATCTCTTATTTCAATCTTATGCTCGTAACAAGTTTTTTGTCAAAATAAAATTGACGGAGAAATCGAAAGATGGAGAAGAGGAGGGAGAGAGTAAACAGAAAAAACGTTTTAAATGCGGTAAATTAAATCAAGAACAACGGTTGTTCAAAACACAGAAAAAAGCGAAACAATTTAGAAAAAATTCAAAGAAAAATCACAACATATCACTTGAAATCGGCTAGCGGTTTTTCTTTTTGCCGTGTGACATCCTGTTTTTCAGACCAAAAATACCATCCTGGTGTTTACTGCTGAAAGCCGGTCGCACACCTCCGCCGGAGTGACGCTTCCCCCTCCGACCCTTTGCACGACGCTCAGAGCCTTCGACCGCTGCTGGCCTGACAATATCCAGAAGTTGATCCGGGACCTCCTGTTCTGCGACGGCATCCTGCCAGCAGGCAAAAAAGAGCGAACATTTTTTAAAATAGCTTTTCTTGCGCAGCCATTTGGGCCAACCGTCATCACCTTCCTGATGGTGCTGGATAAAAAAGGGCAGGTTCGCCAGTAAGGTCACCATTTCCTGACGACTGGAACGACGCAGATTCAGCTGGGCACCGATCTCTTCATCAAGTGCCTGTCGCAGTTTCTTGGAAAACTGAAAGGCGGCAGCCCCTTTCAGGCGCTGGGCAATCAAATCAAAACGAACATTGGCCCAGGGGATCAGAAGAAAGGCTACCAAAAAATCATTGTGCAGCGGCTGACCACCGCTCTCCTTCACCTTCATGGTCAGTCGATCAATCACTGCAACCACCCGGCGCAGCTGATCACAACAGGATTCATCACCACAGGCTTTCTCACACAGGGTTCGCTCGTAGAGAGGCAGAATGTCGAAGAACAGACCGGAGTCCAGGGCGAGTTCGAGCCAGGCCTTGAAATAACCACCGTGCAGGTCTCGGAACAACTCATCCCGCAGGCGTGAGGGCGGACAGAGCGACAATTTGTGATGCTGTTCACAGATGGTCTGCCAGCTTTGCCTCTCTATACGGAAGTTGTTACGGGCCGCATGGCGAATGGCTCGGAGCATCCGGACCGGATCATTATGGATCCGACGGTCTGGATCACCGACAATGCGGACCAGGGAATGGTCAAGATCATCAATTCCACCCACGTAATCAATGATCGTCTTGTTTTCAATCTCGAAAAAGAGGGAATTGATGGTCAGATCGCGACGCTGGGCATCCTGATCCAGGGTACCGAAGGTATTATTAGGGGCAAGAATCGCCTGAGGGCCATCCAGATCATGCTCGCTCAGCGAACGCAGGGTCGAGACCTCAATCACATGATTCTTATGAAAAAAGACCTGAACCAGGCGAAAACGGCTCCCGATGGTGCGACTGTTACGGAACAACTTGCGGATCTGTCCAGGCCGGGCATTTGTACTGATGTCAAAGTCTTTCGGCGTGCCGCCAAGGTAGAGATCACGTACACCTCCACCCACCAGATAGGCGGCAAAGCCAGCCTCACCCAGACGGCGCAGAACCGTCAGGGCATCACGGTCGATCATGTCAAGGGTGATGGGGTGCTCGGCGGGCGGAATCACCCGGGGAGCGGTCTCTGAAACTGTACTTTCGTCTGCGGCCTGTTTCTTCAAATCAGTCATATCCTGAATGTGCCTCTCAGACCGCCGCAGGCGGTGCAAAACCACGCCCCTCTTTATAGACAGACTCGGCCTCGGTCACAAAACGGCGGAAGATCTCGGCCACCGGCAGGATCTCTTTCATCTTGTAGGTGTTAGCTCCGGCAAAAACCAGACCATGTTCAATATCGCCATCCCGGGCAGCACGCAGACGCTCGCTGATACAGTAGTGGTGATCACATTTCTTGAGACACTTGTACTCACATTTTTTAGTACTCAGATCCTCGCCCGCGGCCTTGGCCTGAACAAAGGGAGTGTTAATGGCCCGGCCCGGCATACCCACAGGTGATGACGTCAGGACAATATCCTCTTTTTTGGCATCCAGGAAAGCCTGCTTGAATTTATCATCCACATCACATTCTTCGCTCAAGACAAAGCGGGAGGCGATCTGGATACCGTCGGCCCCATACTTATCCATCATCTCGGCCATTTCATAGCCGTTGGTGATCCCGCCTGCGGCGATGAGCGGTACATTCTTGACCACCTCCCGGATAGCCGGGAAGATCTCGCGCAGAGGTTTATCAGTACCAAGGTGGCCCCCGGCCTCAGAGGCCTCGACAATAATAGCCGCCGCCCCGAGACGTTCGGCCAGTTTGGCAATGCCCGGTGACGAGACGATCATGACGATGGGTATATTGTGCTCACGGCCAATCTTAAAAATATCACGGGAGAACCCGGCGCCAGTGATGATGAAGTCCGCTTTCGCATCAATGGCTGCCATAACGGCGTTATAGAAGTACTTCATGGCATACATGATATTCACGGCAACGATACCATTGGTGTTGGCCTTGGCCTTACGAATATCGGCCTTCAGTTCCTCATCAGGAATAGCCGAACCACCAATGACTCCGATTCCGCCACAACTGGCAACAGGTGCGGCCAGGGCCGCCGTGGATACACGAATGGACATACCACCCTGAATCAAAGGGATGGGGGCAGTCAGTCCAGCAATTTTTAACGGCGGTAATTTCATCTTCTTTCTTTAACTCCTGTTACATCGGCTTAAAATTGAACAATCGCAAGGATTGGAAAAAGAAAACAATGACCTTATTACCCCTTTTTGTCAAGTATGAGTGATCCTGATGGACACACGACAGACAAAAATCAGACCCTGGAGGCAAAACTCTTCTCTCGGAGATAATGGGTTTTTTTGCTGCGCGAAGCCACCGCCCTTGACTTTTTTCATGCTTTGCGTTTATTTTTAATTCTTTTTGCCCAACTCATATGATCAGCAGTGGAGACAATAATCGTGAAGCTCAAAGCCCTGAACGGCTTTAAAGATATCATCCCCGGCGAAGTGGAACTCTGGCAGGCCGTGGAAACCACCGCCAGACAAACCTTTGCCCGCTTCGGTTTTTCCGAGATTCGGATGCCGGTTCTGGAGAAGACCGAACTCTTTGCCCGCTCCATCGGTGAGGCCACCGATATTGTCGAAAAGGAAATGTACACCTTTGTCGACAAGCAGATCACCATGCGACCCGAGGCCACGGCCTCTCTTCTGCGCGCCTATCTTGAGCACGGCCTCCATGTCCAGAAACCCGTACAACGGCTGTTCACCATCGGCCCCATGTTTCGCCACGAACGACCCCAGAAGGGCAGACTCAGGCAGTTTCACCAGATGGATGTCGAGGTTCTTGGTGCTGAAAGTCCCCTGGTCGATGTTGAACTGATGGCCATGGGCGCTATGCTCCTGGATCAACTGGGACTGAGTGTCAGCCTGGAACTCAACTCCCTGGGCTGCCCCGACTGCCGCCCCGCCTTCCGCAAAAACCTTCTGTCATTCATCAACGAGCGGATCGAGGCCCTCTGCGACGACTGCAAGCGGCGCAGCAACACAAATCCCCTGCGAGTCCTGGACTGCAAAAACAGGGGATGCCGACACCAGGTCGAAGAGGCACCGTCGATACAGGACCACCTCTGCTCCGGCTGTGCGGATCATTTTCAGGCAGTCCAGAACGGTCTGCAGCAACTGGGTGTAAAATACTCTCTGAACAAATTCATGGTCCGCGGACTCGATTACTACACCCGCACGACCTTTGAGTTCATCACCGGCGATTTGGGAGCCCAGGCCGCAGTTGGCGCAGGCGGCCGGTATGACGGCCTCATTGAACGACTGGGCGGACCGGCCGTACCAGGTATCGGTTTTGCCCTGGGCATGGAACGACTGATCCTGCTCCTCCAGCAGAAAGACGAAACAAGCTCTGCCAACCACTGCGATCTTTTTGTCGCAGGTTTAGGCGAGGCCGCCGCAAACCTTGCCTTCAGCCTGGTCCACACCCTGCGCGGCAATGGTTTGAGCGTACTCATGGACCTCGAAGGCCGCGGCCTTAAAAACCAGATGAAACAGGCCAACCGGGCCGGGGCAGGACATGTCCTGATCATCGGCGAGGACGAACTGAGCAAAGGTCAGGGCATTCTCAGAAATATGGTCACCCAGGAACAACAGGAGATTCCCCTGTCAGACCCGAATCTGGATCAACAGGCCACCATTGACGCCCTGCTCGCAATTATCAATGGCTGATACAACAACGATTCAATCAAGACAAGTTGAAAAACATACATTTCCTGGCGCGTAACTGATCAACAGCAGTCACCAGCCAACAACCTTCATACATACGGAAACGACTCTCATGGACTCAATGGGGACACTGCGCAGGACTCACTCCTGCAACGATCTGAACACAAGTAATATCGGCGAAGAAATTATCCTCATGGGCTGGGTCCTCAGACGGCGGGATCATGGCGGGGTCATCTTCATCGACCTGCGTGACCGTCATGGCCTGACCCAGATCGTCTTCAACCCCGAGACCAATGCCGAGGTGCATGCCAAGGCCCACCAGTTACGCAGCGAATGGGTCCTGGCCGTACGCGGCACCGTTGCGGCCAGGCTTGACGGTATGGCCAATGAAAAACTTGCCACCGGCGAGATTGAGATTCTGGCCGGCGAACTAATGATCCTCAACGCCAGCGCCACCCCGCCCTTTCCCCTGGACGAAGAGACAGATGTCTCTGAGAACCTGCGCCTCCAGTACCGCTACATGGATCTCAGGCGGCCGGAAATGGCCCGCAACCTGATCCTGCGCCACAAGGCCTCCCAGGCCATCCGCAACTATCTCAACGACAAGGACTTCCTGGAGATCGAGACCCCCATGCTCACCCGCTCAACGCCGGAGGGCGCGCGCGATTATCTGGTCCCCAGCCGGGTCAATGCCGGTAAATTCTACGCTCTGCCCCAGTCACCCCAATTGTTCAAACAGTTGCTGATGATGGCCGGCATGGATCGTTATTACCAGATCGTCAAATGCTTCCGCGATGAGGACCTGCGCGCCGACCGCCAGCCCGAGTTCACCCAGATCGATATGGAGCTTGCCTTTGTGGACGAGGAACAGGTGATCGAGGTCAACGAGGGCATGATCCAGAACCTGTTTCAGGCCACTCTCGGCCTGGACGTGGCCCCACCCTTCAACCGCATAACATATCACGAGGCCATGAACCGCTTCGGCACCGACCGACCCGATGTCAGATTTGGCTTTGAGCTCTGCGACCTGACCGAGATCGCCAGCAACTGCTCCTTCAAGGTCTTCCGGGCCACGGCAGATACCGGCGGAACAGTACGGGCCATTAACGCCAAGGGCTGCGCCACCTTCTCACGTAAAGAGCTGGATGGCCTCACCGATTATGTGGCCCAGTTCGGAGCCAAAGGTCTTGCCTGGGTGAAGATGAAGGCGGATGGCGAATGGCAGTCACCCATTGCCAAATTTTTCAGCGATGAAGAGCGGGCGGCCATGAATCTGGCACTGGATGCCGACGAAGGTGATCTGCTCTTTTTTGGGTCAGACAAGCCGTCCGTGGTCTTCCAGGCCCTGGGAGAGTTACGCGTGGAACTGGCCAGGCGACTGGGTCTGCTCAAGCCGGACACCTTTAACTTTGTCTGGGTCACTGATTTCCCGCTAGTGGAATATGACGAACGGGAGAAACGCTTCCAGGCCCTGCATCACCCCTTTACCGCACCTCGGGAAGAAGATCTGGAGCTGCTGGCAACCGACCCGGCTTCTGTTCTGAGTCGGGCCTACGACCTGGTTCTCAACGGTACCGAAATCGGCGGTGGTTCCATTCGTATCCACCAGAAAGAGATTCAGGATCAGGTTCTGGCCATACTGGGCATCTCTCCGGAAGAGGCCGACAACAAGTTCGGCTTCCTCCTGCGGGCCCTGGAGTTGGGCGCACCGCCCCATGGTGGTCTGGCCTTCGGACTTGACCGGCTGATGATGATCATTGCCGGCCGCGACTCGATTCGTGACGTCATCGCCTTCCCCAAGACCCAGAAGGCCTCCTGCCCGCTGACCGAGGCCCCGGCTGCGGTGGCTCGCAAACAGCTGACCGAACTCTATCTGCGCCCGGACTGGAAGTAACTGTTCGGCTGCACCCCTTCAAACACTATGTCATCCCTGCTCGACTTTGATCGAAACCACCTCTGGCACCCTTACACCTCGATGACTGAGCCCCTGCCGGTCTATGAGGTGACGGCAGCACATGGCGTGCGTCTGCAGCTAGCCGATGGGCGGGAACTGATCGATGGCATGTCCTCGTGGTGGGCGGCCATTCACGGTTACAACCATTCGGCGCTCAACCGGGCTGCCACTGAACAGCTGGGCAGGATGTCCCACGTGATGTTCGGCGGCCTCACCCATGAACCTGCGGTCTCGCTGGCCAGAAAGCTTGTGGAGATGAGCCCGGCCGGGCTGGAACGTGTCTTCTTCTGCGATTCAGGGTCGGTCAGTGTGGAAGTGGCGATCAAGATGGCCCTGCAGTACTGGCAGGCCAGGGGAAAGGAGACGAAAAACAGACTGCTGACCATCCGTGGCGGCTACCACGGCGACACCTTCGGGGCCATGGCGGTCTGCGACCCGGTGGGGGGGATGCATCAACTCTTCCAGGGCGTCCTGCCCCGGCATCTCTTTGCCCCCCTGGTGGACTGTCGGTTTTCAGACCCCTGGGACCCGCATGCCTTGAGCGAATTTGCCCAGCTCATCCGGGACAATCATCAACAACTGGCCGCCGTCATCCTTGAACCCATCGTCCAGGGAGCCGGTGGCATGCGCTTCTATCATCCCCGGTTCCTGGCAGGTGTCCGCCGACTCTGTGATGAATTTCATGTCCTGCTTATTGCCGATGAAATTGCCACCGGATTTGGTCGCACAGGTAAACTCTTTGCCTGTGAACACGCCGAAATCTCGCCGGACATCATGTGCGTGGGCAAGGCTCTCACCGGTGGCTATCTGAGCCTGGCAGCCACTCTGGCCACTGCCCATATCGCCGAAACCATCTCAGGGGGCGACCCGGGCCTGTTCATGCACGGTCCAACCTTCATGGCCAATCCCCTGGCCTGCGCCATTGCCAACGCCTCGCTGCAACTCCTGCTCGACTCACCCTGGCAGCAACAGATTCAGGCCATAGAGGCCATCATGGACGAGGAATTGACACCGCTCCGTAAGCAGCCTGGGGTCAGTGATGTTCGGGTTCTGGGGGGAATCGGGGTGGTGGAGATGAAAAAAGAGGTGGATGTGGCCTCTCTCCAGCAGGACTTCATCAGTCAGGGTGTCTGGATCCGCCCCTTTGGCCGACTGGTCTACATCATGCCGCCTTACATCATCAACTCAGACGACCTGCGTCATCTCACCCGGGCCATGGTCACAGTACTCGAAAAAAATCAAAGCCAGCTCGCTTGCAACTCAGCTCACAAATCGCCCTGACGCACCTTCTCAAAAGCGATTTTAGTCCCGACCCGGTTGTTGAGGAGTTCATCGAGAAGCCGTTCCGCGGCAGACCAGTTAAACTGGGGATAATCGCCAATCGCCTCAGCGAGTTTCGTGGCCAGAATCTCCCGCAGTCCCCGGGCAACTTCACGGGCATGGACACCAAGACCCTCATGCTCAATGAAGAGCAGGGCATCAATGAGATCAGCCAGCTTAACGATCAACAGATGTTCCGGATTGCGACGTCGCATTTCCTCGCGCATCTCGCCCAGCCAGGGGGCAATCTCCTGCTCAATCTTCTGGATGGGGTTGTTGTCCCCGCTGATCGCCTCGATATGCCGTTTAAGCGGACTGGGCAGATCGCCCATGAGCAGCTCCGGAGTATCGTGCAGGGAGGCATAATCCATGATCCGCAAAAGACCGGAATCATCCAGGGCATCACCCAGAATTTCCTTTGCCAGACGATTGGAGAGCCGGGTCACCATATAATGATGTTCGGCCAGAGTCTGGTTGCGGGTCGTGCGCACACTGTGCCAGCGGGTTACATGGCCGCTGCGGGCCAGATCGGCAAACTCAAGCCTTGGAAAAGTCATCTCTTTTTCTCCCTCAACACATTCAGCAACACAAGAACACCGTCACCCCACAGACCAGCCCTTCCTACCAGCCATATTCAGCCAACTGCACAAGAAAGGAGCAGACACCGCCCAAAACCATCAATCCGGCGACGACCCCGACAGCCATTTTTTTAACAATCCGGGAATACAGTCTGCCTGCAATCCACACCCGCCAGCGAGACTCACGCAGCAACGCTCGTCCCGTAACCGGAACCACCACCTGACCAAAGGGAAAGGTCACCAATCTGATTTTTTTCTCCATACCGCACCTCCTGGGTTTGTTGTTCTCAACCAAGGATAAACGACATGGGTACTCACAGAGTGACTACCCCCCTAAAAAAAACTGCCTGAAATGATTTTTTTTCGCCTGCTTAATCGCTCTTTCGATCTTCCTGATAAAGCTCATTCATGGCCATAATCTCCCGGGCCACCCCAAGACGCAGGTGCTCCGGGCCGACAACCCGGGCCATGGCCCCGTATTGAAGGACCTTCATCATCACTTCCCGATCATCACTGACCGGCAGACGCAGCAAGAGACCATCCGGTCGCTCAATCAGGCGCTGATCCCTGTGCCACCGTTGATGGCGCACCAGTTCAGCGGCAGTGCCGGTAAACAGCAGTTCAGCCTCATACAGAACATCGCCCTTGAAGATCCCGAAAGACTGGGCCAGATAGGAATCACTTGCCGGCAGATCATATTGATTGGTATCCGTATCAGGAACAACCGCGCTGATCCTGGCCAGATGAAAGAGACGATGGGCCTGACGCAGCTCGCACCAGGCAAAGAGATACCAGCGCCCCTGGTAATTGACCAGTCGCAGCGGCCCGGCTCTCCGCTCGCTGAGCTCACCACGGGCAGAACGGTACTGAAACCGGAGCATCCTCCCCTGGGCCATGGCCTCAAGAATCGCCTCAAAGACGGCAGGTTCCACGGGCTCGACTTCAACAAACTCGCAATAAAGACTGTCCACCAGGCGGCTATGGCCGGGAACCAGCAAGGCCCCCAAACGGTTTTCCAGCCGCTTTAACTCAGGAAGATCCACCAGGCCGGCCTCTTCGGCCAGCTTATTGAGCAGGCTGAGAAGCAGGAGGATGCGCGGGCTCTGTTCAAAGGGCAGGGCAAAACCCTCATCCCTGTAATAAAAACCGTTTTTTTTCTGATCAAAGACAATGGGAGCCAGAAGGCGGTCGCGAAGATAGGAGATGTCGCGACGGGCCGTAGCCAGCGAAACCTCAAAACGGGCCGCCAGATCTCGGGCATTGGGATAGCGCTGATTTCTCAGATCCTGATGAAAGGCATAGACACGCTCAAGAACACTCATGATTCATAGGTCATCAACATATCGACACCACCAGTAATTCTTGCGACACCATCACCTGCGAGGCTTGCGTCGGTGCTTGACCGGCAATATTTTAAGCTGCTCCCGATACTTGGCAACAGTACGCCGGGCAACCTGAATATCTCTTTCTGCCAACATCTTGGACAGCGCATTATCGCTCAGAGGTTTGTAAGGATCCTCTTCCTGGATCATTACCCGCAGCCGCTCCCGAATGGACTCGGCAGCCACATCCTCGCCATGCCCTCGACTGAGGGCCGTGGAAAAAAAATACTTCAGTTCAAAAATCCCCTGGGGGCAGTCGACGTACTTATTGGATGTCACCCGGCTGATGGTCGATTCGTGCATGCCGATATCCTCGGCCACGTCACGGAGAATCAGCGGCCTGAGATACTTGGCGCCACGCTCAAAAAAATCGCGCTGAAAGTGGAGGATGCTCTCCATGGTTCGATAAATTGTGCGCTGCCGCTGATAAATAGATTTGATGAACCACTCGGCATTGCGAACCTTATCCTTGATATACGCATTCGCCCCCTTATCCTTAACCTGCTCATCACGCAAAAGCTCGAGATAGACAGATGAAAGCTTCAGTTTGGGCAGGTCATCTTCATTGAGATAAATAACAAACTCACCGTCAATTTTACGAACATAGACATCCGGGACAACATAGTTCACCGCTTCCTGGTTATAGGCCAGGCCCGGATAGGGTGTCAGTTCACTGGTGATAAAATCAACGGCCCGCATAATCTCGGGTTTGCGACACCCCAGGGCCCGAGCCATGATCTTATAATTCCGGGTCTGAAGATGATCGAGATGATGACGGACAATTTCAGCTGCCAGGGAATCACCCATACCCAGACGTTCAAGCTGCAGAACCAGTGATTCCGAGACATCACGGGCACCAATACCCGACGGATCCATATCCTGTATGACTTCTAGAACATACTCGGCCTCGTCACGGTCACAGCCGGTCTGGGTCAGAATCTCGTCCAGTTCGATTTCGAGAAAACCGTATCGATTGAGATTGCCTGCGATAAACATGGCAATCTCCTTTTCACCGGCATCCAGATCACTGTGGGCCAGCTGCCATCGGACATGAGCCAGGAGGCCCGGCTTTTCAGAAATGAAATCAAACTGACTCGGGGCATCAGCCGCCGGGGTCTCACGGGAGAAAGAGAAGTTGGAATCAAAGGTATTGGCGTAGTCTTCCCAATTCGTATCGGGCAGGGTATCACTGGCAACGGAGAGCTCACTGGTCACCGGTGATTCAGCCCCATTTTGCCCGGACTCCGTCGTGGTGGAGAGACTTATGGGGTTTTCATGCAGCTCCTGATACTCAAAATCCTCTTCAAGGGCCGGATTTTGTTCCATTTCAGCCTGCAGAGCGTCGCTTAACTCAAGGCGATTGAGCTGGAGCAGTTTGATGGCCTGACGCAACTGGGGTGTCATCACCAGTTTCTGGCTCAACTTCATCTGCTGTTTCAGTTCAAGGGCCATAATTGTCAGTCGCTCACATGCGAAAATTTTCGCCCAGATACATCTTGCGGGCGATTTCACTCTCAATAATATCGGACGCCACACCATGGGTCAGAATCTGACCGTTATTCATGATGTACGCCATATCACAAACCTGCAGGGTCTCACGAACGTTATGATCAGAGATCAGGATACCCAGGCCCTTCTCACGTAAACCGACAATAATCTTCTGTAAATCAGCCACTGCCAGGGGGTCGATTCCGGCAAAGGGTTCGTCCAGGAGGATGAACTTGGGTCGTGTGGCCAGGGCACGCATGATCTCAACCCGACGCCGCTCGCCACCACTGAGGCCATGCCCCTTATCGTGACGCAGGTATTCAATTTTAAGATCCGCCATCAACTCATCAATCCGGCGGTCAATTTCATCACTGGGCACACCCAGGGGCTCGAGAATGATGCGCACATTCTCCTCCACAGTCAGTTTTTTGAAAACTGAGGGTTCCTGGGCCAGATAGGACAGACCCTTCAGGGCCCGCTTGTGAATGGGGAGTCCGGTGATATCCTCGCCATCAAGCAGAATCCTGCCTGCATCCGGACGAATAAAACCTGCGATGGAATAAAAGGAGGTGGTTTTACCGGCACCATTGGGTCCAAGCAGGCCGACGACCCAGCCAGTACGAACCTGGAGGCTGACTCCATCGACCACAGTGCGCCCACGATATCGTTTAACAATATGATCGGTTTCCAGCTGGGCCATGATTTCTCAGAAAGACGATCTAAAAGAATTAAACAAAGAGTGGGCCTGGGTTCCATTGGTTTTCATAAAGTGTTCCTTCTCAACGGGGAATAATGGTGGCCTTGACCCGGCCGTTCCCCTGACCCTCAGGTGTATCAGGTTGATCACCAAAAACCTCGGAGCGCCCCTCGTCAAGGTAGTAATGCATGGTTGCTCCAGACACCAGATTCTCGCCCTGCCAGGCCTTGGCATCACCGGTAATAATCACCTTGCGTTTCGCAGCCAGATAATCCATCTGCCGGCCGGTACCCCGCCAATCCCCCCGGGTCATCTCAACGTTCCCAACACATTTGAGTTTATCGATCTCCCGCCGCTCCTGCTCACTGTTATTTTTATAATAAACAGTCATTTCATCACTGAGAATACGAACATCTCCCTGGTTGGCATCAACATTGCCACTGAAAAGGATGGTATTTTTATTGTCGAGCGAGATCATACTATCGGCTTCGATGGTGATGGGTTCTTTACTCTCAGCCCCGGTTGAGACACCAGCACCGACAGCCAGTAATGCCAGTAATAGAGAGGTCAGCAGGACAACTGCCGCCTTCGGCCCGGCAACCCGTAAGAAATTCTGTCGCATCTACACCATACCCCACTCACCAAATTATTCGGAACTGCCCGGACAAGCCCGAGCTCCTATGCAAATACCAAGCCTATGCTACCCTCAAAGAAATAAATTGTAAAGAAATGGCGTCAACAAAAAGAAGATAATCTTGTAACTCTTCAGTCGCGACAGAAAGAACCATTACCGAAAAGAGTCCTTTTATGTCTACCATTCCTTTTTCCATGACAACAGCATCCATTTTAAATACACTACGATTGATACTAACAACTATACTCACCCTCTTTCTGTGACGAGTAACGACAAACGGTCTAAAACCTCATGTTCAGCAGACACACAGTACCAGTATCCCTTTTTACAGTACGACAGGGGGGCCAGGGCCACTCTTCACACCCCTTTCTTATCTGGACACTCCTGTTTTCGCTCTTCCTCCCCTGCCCCTTGTCTGCCTCCGAACCTGAAAATGGTACAATACAAATCGACATCCTGACCCAAAAAGGCGATAACCATGTCCCATAACTCAGACGGTCTGTTAAAAAAAATCCCGGTCCGCAGGGGCGGAGTGCTGCTTTTCACGCTGTGGACCATCACCATTGGCGCCTCCTTTGCCTGGAATTTTTGGCAGGAAAACAAGGCTGTTTTGAATCAGGCCAGAAGCGAGGCCAAAGGGCTCTTCCACAAAGATGAAACTTACCGGCGCTGGGCCGCCCTGCACGGCGGGGTCTATGTACCGGTTACAGATTACACCCGCCCCAGCCCCTTTCTCGCTCATGTTTCTGAGCGGGACATCACCACCCCCTCCGGCCGCAATCTCACCCTGATAAATCCAGCCTATATGACCCGGCAGGTACTGGATATGACCCACGAGCACAGTAAGGTGTATGGGCGTATCACCAGCCTCCAGCCCATACACGCCGGCAACACCCCTGATGCCTGGGAGAAGAAGGCATTGCAATCCTTCGAGAATAATGGAGATGATGAAGTATCAATTATTGAAGTAATAGAGGGGGAGAGGTATATGCGTTTCATACGCCCTTTCTATGTCGAGGACGGATGTTTGAGATGCCACGAGCAGCAAGGATACAAACTGGACGATGTGCGTGGCGGCATCAGTACAGCGGTGCCTCTGGATCACTATTATGCCTTGCGCCAGAAGCATTTCATCTCTTTGAGCATATGGCATCTGTCTCTCTATCTGTTCGGTGTGGCAGTTATCGTGGGCAGTACCCGGCTGCTGGGGACCAGGATCAGAGAGAATGAGACAATCAGCAAGGAGCTCAACCTTGACCGGGAACGGTTTCGTTCACTTCTCGCCCTTGCAGACTTACCCGCAACAACGGAAGAAGAGCTCATTCATTTTGCCCTGGACGAGACGATTCGCCTCACCGAAAGCGATGTGGGCTATTTTCATTTGTATGACGAGGAAACAGAAACCATCCGTCTTTTTGCCTGGTGTCAAAAGGTCATGGCGCAATGTCATATGGCAGAACAGAACTATTTGTATCCCCTGGCAAAAGCAGGCGTGTGGGCCGACTGCGTGCGCACCGGCCGTCCGGCGATTCACAACGACTATGCGGCTCTTCCCAACAAAAAAGAACTTCCTGAAGGACATTTGCCCATCAAGCGCCATATGAGTACCGCTATAATGGACGGTAAGCGCATCGTGGCGCTCAGCGGGGTGGGAAACAAGGAAAAGCCTTATAATAAAGGTGATGAGCAGCAGCTTGCACTGTATATGACTCGGGCCTGGGAAATTATCAGGGACAAGCAGTCCAAGGACACAATAAAGGAACAAGAGGCGGGATTACGGCTTTTCAGGAATCTTATTGATCAGTCCTATGATGCAATTTTTATTATTTCACCCAGGGAAGGCCGCTTTCTTGATGTGAACGGCAGGGCCTGCGAGATGCTGGGGTATTCCCGGGAAGAATTGTTACAGCTTGGTGTGCTGGATATCGATGTCGGTCTGCCGAAAGATTTTTCGATGGAAGCCTATGTCAAAGAATTGCGCCAAACAGCAAACCACCTAATGGAAAGCGTCCATAAAAGGAAGGACGGCACCACCTTCCCGGTTGAACTGAACATCCGTTTAATTGTTCACGAAAATACAGAATATATAATTGCCGCCGCCCGTGATATCAAAGAGCGACAAGTAATACAAAAAAAGCTCCAACAGCACCAGCGCAACCTTGAAAAACTTGTGGAGGAACGGACAGCCACGCTTGCGCAACAAACAGTTGATCTCGAAAAATCCCAGACGGCCCTGCAGCACCTTGTGGAAGACCTGAATGAGGCCAATGAAAAACTCAAGGAACTGGACCAGCTCAAATCCATGTTCATCGCCTCCATGAGCCATGAACTGCGGACGCCCCTGAATTCGGTCATCGGTTTTTCCAGTATCCTGCTCAATCAATGGCAGGGGCCACTGAATGAGGAGCAGGAGAAAAACCTGGCCATTATTCAACGGGCTGGTAAGCATTTGCTTGCCCTTATTAATGACGTTATTGATATTTCAAAGATCGAAGCGGGTGCCCTGCCCACTGAATGTGAAACATTTGATCTGCAACCCCTGATCGAAGAGGCAGTTGACACAGTGCGTGCCGAAGCGGAAGGGAAAGGGCTTGTCATTTTCCAGGAGACTCTTTCCATGGAAATACACACCGACAGAAGAAGGCTGCTGCAATGTCTCTTGAATCTCTTGAGTAATGGGGTAAAATTTACCGATGATGGCTCAATAACAGTGAAAGTGGTCTTCGATGACAGCAGTCAATTCGTCACCATAATCATTACAGATACAGGTATCGGTATCAGCAGGGAAGATGTTCCAAAACTGTTTCAGCCCTTCGCCCGGATAGCTCCGCCAGGCAGTTCCATCTATCCCGGTACCGGCCTTGGCCTCTATCTCACTAAAAAACTTGCCATGGATATCCTGCAGGGTGACATCCTCCTGGAAAGCAGTCCGGGCAAAGGCAGCATTTTTACGATCAGAATACCAACGAGAATAAACACGTGAAGAAAAAAGTTTTAGTCATCGAAGATAACGCCGATAACCTCCTCCTCATCACCTATGTCCTTGAGCGATCAGGGTACACAGTGGTCTCGGAAACAAGCGGCGAGGAAGGAGTCAAGGCTGCACTCCGGGAAAAGCCTTTTTTAATCATCATGGACATCCAATTACCGGGAATAGACGGACTTGAGACAACCAGGCGCATCCGGGCATCTGCCGTCAACACCATGCCGATTATCGCCATGACATCCTATGCCATGCGCGGCGACCGGGACAAAACCCTGGCCGCCGGGTGTACCGGTTATTTTGAAAAACCCATAGATCCACTTACCATCATGGACCAGATTCATGAGATAATCGGAGAAAAAGCCACATGAAGATTCTTATTGTCGAAGACAACACAAACGATCGCAGGCTCCTCAGGCTCAATGTGGAGAACAATGGCTGCCAGGCAATAGAGGCACGAGACGGGGTGGAGGGGCTTGAACTGGCCATGAAACACCAGCCTGACCTGGTCATTTCCGATGCCCTCATGCCGCGGATGGATGGTTTTGAGTTCCTGCGGACTCTCAAAAAAGATGAGCGCCTGCGCACAATCCCTTTTGTCTTTTACTCGGCCGTCTATACCGGTAAGAAAGAGGAAGAACTGGCCCTTTCCCTCGGGGCGGATGCCTTTGTGGTCAAGCCTCAGGAACCTGATGTGTTCTGGCGCAAGCTCCAGGACGTTCTCAGGCACTATGCCCATAAAAAGCCCTGTAAACAGGAAAATTCGGTGCCGGAGGATGGTGATTACCTGGAGAAATACAGTCTCATCGTTGCATCCAAGCTTGAAGAGAAGGTCAGGGAGCTTGAAGAGTCCAAGGCACAGATTATTGAAAGGGAGAGACACTACAAAAACTTTTTCAACAGCACGCGTGACGTTCTTATCATAGCTGATCAAGAGCGTCAGATTATCAGTGCGAACCAGCCCGCCTTGCGGCAGATCTTTGGTTACGAGCTTGAGGAAATTAAAGGCCTGAAAACAAAAGTACTCTATGCAGAAGCACAGAGTTTTGAGCAGACCGGGCGAGAAGTATTCGACAAGAAAGTGCCTGTGCCGGGCAAGGTGATAGAGATTGACTTCAGGCGCAAGGACGGCAGCACATTCAACGGTGAGATGTCATCCTTCAAGCTTCTGAACGAAGAGGGACAAATTGAGGGCAATGCCGGTTTAATCAGAGACATAACTACACGAAAACAAGCTGAAGAAGAAATTATCAGAGGTAAAGAGGAATGGGAGCGGACCTTTAATGCCATTTCCGATATCGTAACGATCCAGGACCTGGATTTTCGCATCATCAATGCCAACCAGGCCACCTGCCAGATATTCAATACTACGCTCGAAGACCTGCGAGGCAAAATCTGCTACGAGTTGTTTCGCGGATTGAGCGAGCCGTGCGAAGGGTGTCCGATAGTCATGGCGGTACAACAGGCGACCAATTACACCACGGAAATAGAGCATGCTGAAATGGGCAAGACCTTTTGGGTCACGGCCTCCCCTCTGCTTGACAGCCAGGGTCAAGTCAGCAGTGTGATCCATTTTGCCAAAGACATCACGGAGCAGAAAAACCTTACCGCTCAATTGCTCCAGGCCCAGAAGATGGAGGCCATCGGCACCCTGGCAGGCGGGGTGGCCCATGATTTTAATAACGTCCTCACCGCCATCCTTGGCTACCTGGATATGGCCATGCTGCAACTGGAGCCTGGGCTTCCGGTCTATGCAGATTTGCAACAGGTAAAAAATGCATCGCAGCGGGCCGCCGGTATTGTCAGGCAGCTACTGCTTTTCAGCCGATGCCAGCCCATGGAAACGACCACCATCAACCTCAATACTGACATTGAAAATCTGCTCAAGATGCTGCATCGCTTCATTGGCGAGGATATCAGCCTCGAAACAAGGCTTGCTCCTGATCTCTGGAACATGAAGGGAGACATGGCACGCCTGGATCAGATCACCATGAATCTGGCGCTCAATGCCAGGGATGCCATGCCCCAGGGGGGCACAATCATCATCAGCACCGAAAATATGCACCTGGATGAAGATTTCTGCAGGATGAATCCGGAAGCCCGTCCAGGCAATTTTGTCCGCTTGTCGGTCACAGATACCGGCACAGGAATTGACCAGAAAACACAAGAACACATCTTTGAACCTTTTTTTACCACCAAGGCCCCAGGGAAGGGAACAGGACTGGGGCTTGCCGTTGCATATGGCGTTGCCAAAGAACACCAGGGATGGATAACTGTTTACAGCATACCAAACCAGGGCACAACATTTCACATTTACCTGCCGGCAATAGCGACCGAGGCGACTGTCAATGAAGCCACAGAAGACATGAGTTCGCAGGATCTGCGTGGCCGGGGTGAGAAAATTCTGCTGGTGGAGGATGAAGAGGCCATCCGCTCTTTTGCCACAAAGGCGCTGGAAAGAAATAACTATAGGGTTTTAGCCGTTGCAGATGCGGAAAGTGCTGAAGAGGTTTTTGCAAAGGAAAAAGGTGCCTTTGATCTGGTGCTCAGCGATGTGGTGCTGCCGGGTAAAAGCGGTCTGGAACTCATGAACAGTCTTTTAAAAATCCAAGCCGATCTCCCCGCTCTTTTATGCAGCGGTTATGCAGATGACAAATCACAATGGCCGATCATCAAAGAACGAAAGTTTCCCTTTATCGCTAAGCCTTTCAAATTAAACGATCTGCTTCTTGCAGTGAGGAACGCCATAAAGAAATGATAAAACGAAGCATTTATGATAGATTGGTTCACCTCACCTTCTCAAAACCACCACGCCTTCGGGCTGCAAGGAGTACCATCAGTCATGCATAAGAGTATCGAACGGGCCAAGGTCCTGATCGAATCCCTGCCGTATATGCAGGAATTTCGTCACAAAACCGTGGTCATCAAATACGGCGGCCACGCCATGGTCGACGAAAACCTGAAGAGACAGTTCGCCCTGGACGTCATCCTCCTCAAACAGATCGGCATCAACCCGGTCATTGTCCATGGCGGCGGCCCTCAGATCAACCGACTCCTGGACCGTCTGGAAATTAAACCCTCCTATGTCCAGGGAATGCGGGTCACAGACGGCGAGACCATGGATGTGGTGGAGATGGTTCTGGTGGGCAAGGTTAACAAGGAAATCGTTGGCAACATCAACCACTGTGGCGGGCGGGCCGTGGGCCTCTCGGGCCGTGACGGTGACCTGGTCTGTGCCGAAAAACTCAAGATCAATGCCCAAAGCAGCGACACCATGGAAGCGCCGCCGGAGCTGATCGACCTGGGCCGGGTTGGTCAGGTCACCCGCATCAACCCCTCCATCCTCAAGACCCTGGAACGTGAAGACTTCATTCCGGTCATCGCCCCTGTCGGTGTAGGATCAGATGGTCAGGCCTTCAATATCAATGCAGATCTGGTGGCCGGGGCCATTGCCGGCGAACTCAAGGCCGCCAAGCTGATCCTGCTCACCGATGTTGAGGGGGTCAAGGATCAGGAGGGCGAGCTCATTCATTCACTGCAACTCGACCAGCTCCAGGAGCAGATCGACAAAGGCGTCATTGCCGGCGGTATGATCCCCAAGGTAAACTGCTGCGGAACGGCCCTCAGGCAGGGCGTGTCCAAGACACATATCATTGATGGCCGAGTTGAACACGCCATTCTTTTGGAGATGTTCACCCGCGAAGGCGTCGGCACGGAGATTGTCAAATGAGTCTGTCAAATCAAGGGCTGGCCACAGCCAGCGACGAGGTCTTCATGGGAACCTATGCCCGCTATCCAGCAGCCATGATCTCGGGCCGGGGCTGCCGTCTGACCGATGCCGATGGCCGTCAGTACCTCGATTTCCTCTCCGGAATCGCAGTCTGCAGCCTTGGTCATTGTCATCCGGAGGTCACCCGAACCATCCAGGAACAGGCGGCGAAACTGGTTCATGTCTCCAATCTCTACTACACCGAACCGCAGACCGAACTGGCCCGGTTGCTGGTGGCCAACTCCTTCGCAGACAAAGTCTTTCTCGCCAACAGCGGCGCCGAAGTGAACGAAGCAGCCATTAAACTGGCACGGATCGCCGCAGGCCCCGGGCGCTACCAGGTGATCTCGCTGGCAGGCTCGTTCCACGGCCGGACGCTGGCCACAGTAGCCGCCACAGGGCAACCCAAGTTCCACGAAGGCTTTGAGCCCATGCCCGATGGTTTTGTGCATGCACCCTTTGGTGATCTCGCCGCAGTCAAGGCTTTGATCAACGAAAAAACCTGTGCCATCCTCTGTGAACCACTGCAGGGAGAAGGCGGGGTCAGACCACTGCCGCCAGAATACCTCTCAGGATTACGTGCCCTCTGCGACCAGCACGAACTCTTTCTGATCATGGACGAGATCCAGACCGGCATGGGCCGGACCGGCACCCTGTTTGCCCATGAACAACTGGGGGTAACTCCAGACATCATGACCCTGGCCAAGGCCCTGGGCAGCGGTCTGCCCATTGGGGCCATGCTGGCCACAAAAGAGATCGCCACAGCCTTCACCCCCGGAACCCATGGTACCACCTTTGGCGGTAATCCAGTGGCTGCAGCCGCAGCAGTAACCACCATGAAAATCATGCTGGACGATGGATTTCTCCCACTGGTACAGAGCAAAACACGCTATCTGGAAGCACAACTGGAAGAACTTGTCAGCCGCTTCCCAAAACTGCTCACCGGAGTCCGGGGCCTGGGCATGATTCAGGGCCTGGTCCTGTCAGAGGCCGGAGTGGCCGTGGGCGGTGCAATCGTCAAGCGGATGTTTGAACAGGGTTGTCTCATTAATTTTGCCGGCAATGCCGTCCTCCGCTTCCTGCCGCCTCTCATCGTTGAAGAAAGCGATATTGACGAATTTGCGGCCATCCTCAGCCAGGTACTGAACGAATTCTGACCGAACAAACAAGCTGTGGAATCAAGCACGCTTATACAAAAATAATTTTCACCCCGACGCTTGACCCGCTAAACCCCATACCGCATCCAAAAAGAGAAAAATCCGGATTTGACGACGAGTTAAGAAAATTCTTTGCAAATATGCCCTGTTTTTTGTAAATATAATTCTTTTCCCCTACAGAATATGGGATTGACCCATGGGGGACAAGATAAACGCGCGGATCCCATTGGATCTCCGCAGCTGACAGAGCAAGCCCCATGCAGACGCATCTCAAATCATTACATGACTTTACAAAGGAAGAACTGGTCACCTTCATCACCCGTGCCATCACACTCAAAACCGAACGACAGCAGGGCGTCGTTCACCAGCAACTGAGTGGCAAGACCATCGGTCTGATCTTCGAAAAACCCTCGACCAGGACCCGCGTCTCTTTTGAAGCGGCCATGTATGGGCTGGGTGGACAGGTCATCTTCCTTTCCGGACGCGACACCCAGCTGGCTCGAAGTGAGCCGCTCAAAGACATGGCCCGTGTCATGGCCCGCTACGTGGACGGTATGGTGGTGCGGACCTTTGGTCAAAATGTGGTTGAAGAACTGGCAACTTACTCAGACGTGCCAGTGATCAACGCCCTGACAGACCTCCATCATCCCTGTCAGATTCTCAGTGATATCATGACAGTGATCGAGAAAAAAGGGGCCATTGAAGATCTGAAAATCGCCTGGGTGGGAGATGGCAACAACATGGCCAATTCCTGGATTCAGGCCGCCAGCCGTCTCGGCTTCGAGCTGATCCTGGCCTGCCCCGAGGGCTACGACCCCAATCCGGAGATTCTGACCACAGCCCTGGCCCATGCGAGCAAACCCATCACCTTGCTGCGCGATCCGGTCGAGGCGGTCAAAGAGGCCGACGTCATCAATGTCGATGTCTGGGCCTCCATGGGTCAGGAGTCTGAACAGGACAAACGGCTGGCCGTATTCCAAAGCTACCAGGTCAATGACCAGCTGCTGGCCCGGGCCCCGGAAACAGCTATCGTCCTGCATTGTCTGCCGGCGCACCGCGGCGAAGAAATCACCGACGAGGTCCTTGAGTCCCCACGCTGCGTGGCCTTTGACCAAGCTGAAAATAAAATGCACATGCACAAGGCAATCCTTGAGCAATTGATCGGAGACTGAACAACATGGATGTGAAAAAAATCGTACTGGCCTATTCAGGTGGCCTCGACACCTCAGTCATCCTGAAATGGCTGGCCGAAGAGTATAAATGCCCAGTAATCGCCTATGCCGCCGACGTTGGCCAGACAGAAGACTGGGATGCCGTCCGTGAAAAAGGCATGGCCACCGGTGCCGAGAAGGTCATCATCTCCGACCTCAAAGAAGAATTCGTCAGCGATTACATCTTCCCGGCCTTCCGCTCCAACGCCATCTACGAGGGCTCCTATCTACTGGGTACCTCACTGGCCCGGCCGATCATTGGCAAGGAGCAGGTCCGCATCGCCCATCAGGAAGGGGCAGATGCTGTCAGCCATGGAGCGACCGGCAAGGGAAATGATCAGGTCCGATTCGAGCTGGCCTATCTTGGTATCGATCCCTCGCTCAAGATCATCGCGCCATGGCGCTTCTGGGACCTCAATTCCCGCAAGAAACTGGTTGAATTCGCCAAAGAACACAACATCCCGGTTCCAACCACCAAAAAGAACCCCTACAGTTCGGATGAAAACCTTCTGCACATCAGCTTTGAGGGCGGTCTGCTGGAGGATCCCTGGAATGAGCCGGACGAGGACATGTTCAAACTGACCGTGGCCCCTGAGCATGCCCCGGACACCCCCACCTATCTTGAAATTGATTTTGAAAACGGCAATCCCGTGGCCCTGGATGGCGAGCGCCTGGCCCCGCTGCCCCTGTTCACCAGACTCAACCAACTCGCCGGCAGCAACGGCATCGGCCGTCTTGATCTGGTGGAGAATCGCTTCGTTGGCATGAAGTCACGCGGTGTTTACGAGACCCCGGGCGGGACCCTGCTCCGTGCAGCGCACCGTGATCTGGAGACCATCACCATGGATCGCGAAGTCATGCGCATCCGCGACTCCCTGATCGCCCGCTACGCCGAACTGATCTACAACGGCTTCTGGTTCTCTCCCGAACGTGAACTCCTGCAGACCACCATGGATGCCAGCCAGAAAACCGTCAATGGCACAGTACGCATGAAGCTTTACAAGGGGAACTGTATTCCCGTGGGCCGTAAATCCGAACAGTCTCTGTATCAGGAAAGCTTTGCCACATTTGAAGAGGACGAGGTCTACAATCAGGCCGATGCCGGTGGCTTCATTCGTCTCAATGGCCTGCGTCTGCAGATTCAGGCCATGCAGAACAAGGGACGCTGAGCAGATGAGCCAAGGATCAGGAAAAATGTGGGGCGGGCGTTTCGAAGCCGGGACAGCAGCCTCTGTTGAGGCCTTCACCGCCTCGATCCATTATGATTCCCGCCTGTATAAGTACGATATTGCCGGCAGTCGGGCACACGCAACCATGCTCAAGGATAACGGCCTGTTGAGCGCTGAGGAGCTGGCGGCCATCCTCGGAGGCCTTGCTGAGATTGAAAACGAGATTGACGGGGGGACCTTCGAGTTTCGACGTGAACTGGAAGATATTCACATGAATATCGAAAAGGCGCTGATCGAGCGGATCGGTCCAGCCGGGGCCAAACTCCACAGCGCCCGCAGTCGTAACGACCAGATTGCCCTTGACCTGCGCCTCTATCTACGCGACGAGTGCGATCGCCTCATGGATCTCCTGGACGCTGTACGCGGGGCCTTCGTCAGCCTGGGCCGCACCTACCTTGGGAAATTCATGCCCGGCTACACCCATCTGCAAAGGGCCCAGCCAGTCCTCATTTCCCACCACATGCTCGCCTATTTCGAGATGTTCAGTCGTGACCGTGAACGCTTGGCTGACTGCCGAAAGCGCATCAATATCATGCCCCTGGGTTGTGCGGCCATGGCCGGAACCGGATTGCCCATTGACCGACGACAGGTGGCCGAACTGCTTGATTTCCCGGAAGTAACAGCCAACTCCATGGACACCTCAGGCGACCGCGACTTTGCCATCGAGTTTGTCAGCTGTTGCACTCTCATCCACCTCCACCTCTCGCGTCTGTCTGAAGAACTGGTTCTCTGGTCAAGTCAGGAATTTGCCTTTGTGGACATCGATGACCGCTTCTGCACCGGCTCATCCATCATGCCACAAAAGAAGAATCCGGACATCCCGGAGCTGATCCGCGGCAAGACCGGTCGGGTGGTGGGCAGCCTCATGGCCCTGATCACCCTGGTGAAAGGCCTGCCCCTCACCTACAACCGTGATCTCCAGGAAGATAAAGAACCCGTCTTTGATACCGTGGATACGGTTTCGGCCTCACTGGCCATCACTACGGAACTGATGGCAAATCTGAAATTTAAGACCGCACGCCTGGATGAAGCCACGCGTACCGGATTCATGACCGCCACTGATCTTGCCGATTATCTGGTTTTAAAAAACATACCCTTCCGTGACGCCCACTCCATCGTCGGCAAGGCCGTGGCCAGCTGTATCGAACGCGGTTGCGAACTGACCGACCTGAATCTGGCTGAACTGCAGGAATTCTCACCAATGATCGGCAAGGATTTGTTCGAAGTCCTGAGCGTTGAGGGTTCAGTGAACAGCCGTATCTCCGAAGGTGGGACCAGCCTGATCCGGGTGACAGAAGCCCTGGAAAAGGCCGAACAAGAGGTTACGGGCTGACATGTTGAAGAGTGGCTGGCTGGCCGGTGCAACCCTGACCGTGGCGCTCAGCCTGGGCCTCAGCCTCGGCGGTTGCGGTTTCAAGACTCCACCACTGCCACCTGAGGCGGTCGTACCAGAAACAATCACGGATCTGCGCGCCACTGTCACAGAGAATGGACTCATTTTGAACTGGTCCTATCCGCGTCAAACCATCCATGGCCGGGAACTGACCAGAATCGACAGTTTTGAGCTCTACCGGGCCGAGGTCCCCGTGGATCAGGTCTGTGACAACTGCCCAATTCCCTTTGGCCGCCCGCTCACCGTTACAGGCGGCGAAATCGACCGGGAAGAGGGCCGTACCGCTCACTATGAATACACAAGCCTGCGCCCCAACCACACCTATTCATTCAAGGTTCAGGCGCGCAACAGCTGGTGGGCCGTCAGCAGCGATTCAAACACCATCAGCATAACCTGGCCACCGGCAGACAACAACTAATCACACACAACATTCCCGCAGGAAAGAACAGTGAATCATTTTCAATTCCAAAACGGCACCCTCCACTGCGAGGAGACTCCGGTCAGCGAGATCGCTCGGACCGTGGGCACCCCTTTCTATCTCTACAGTCGGGCCACACTCGAACGCCATTTCAAGGCCTTTGACCAGAGTTTCGGCGATATAGATCATCTCACCTGCTTTGCTGTGAAGGCCTGTTCCAATATTGCAGTGCTCAACCTCTTTGCCAAACTGGGCGGTGGGGCAGATATCGTCTCCGGCGGCGAGTTATTCCGGGCCCTCAAGGCCGGAATCCCGGCGAGCAAAATCATCTACTCCGGAGTGGGCAAAACCGAGGCCGAACTGAGAGCCGGGCTCACAGCCGGAATTTTGATGTTCAACGTGGAATCGGCTCAAGAACTCGAACGTCTGCAGCGGGTTGCCGCAGACATGAACGTGACCGCACCCGTCGCTTTTCGGGTCAATCCTGATGTTGACCCCAAAACCCACGCCTACATCTCCACGGGACTTGCCAAAAACAAATTCGGCATTCCCATCCAGGAGGCAGGCGAACTCTATCAGCAAGCTGCTGCAATGGAGCATATTACGGTCAAAGGAATCAGTTGCCACATCGGCTCCCAGCTGACCCTGATTTCACCTTTTATCGAGTCGCTGGTAAAAGTCAAAGCCTTTGTCGGGCAACTCAATGATCAGGGCATCAGCATAGACCACATCGACCTTGGCGGCGGTGTGGGTATTACCTATGACGGCGAACAACCTCCGCATCCGCAAGAGTATGCCCGGGCAATCAAAGATGAACTGGGTGATCTCAAGGCCACCCTGATCTTTGAGCCGGGCCGGGTCATCGTCGGCAACGCCGGTATCCTGATCACCGAGGTCCAGTACACCAAGAGTAACCGTGGCGGAGAGAACGAAAAAAAATTCGTGGTTGTTGACGCAGCCATGAATGACCTGACCCGGCCAAGCCTGTATGATGCCTATCATCGGATTGAGCCGGTCATGGATCAGGGCGCCGCCCATGAACGGGTGGATATTGTCGGCCCAATCTGTGAAACCGGTGATTTCCTGGCCCGTGACCGTGAGCTGCCCAGAGTGGAGCAGGGCGACCTGCTGGCGGTCATGAGTGCCGGTGCCTATGGTTTTACCATGTCCTCCAACTACAACTCCCGGCCCCGCGTGGCCGAGGTTTTGGTGGACGGCACATCCCACACCGTCATCCGTGAGCGGGAGACTCTGGAGTCCCTGATCAACGGCGAACATATTCCGGAATACAAATGAATTTCCCAATCCCATTCACCAAAATGAGCGGCACCGGCAATGATTTTATTGTCATCGATCACCGTGTTTCC
>JACNLK010000088.1 GCA_014381505.1 Candidatus Desulfatifera sulfidica
TTACGTGTATTGCTATCTTTGTCGTGGCCTATGCGCTGGTCATGGCGGAAGAGTACCCCCACTTGCGCAAGTCAAAACCGGTCCTGCTGGCCGCTGGTCTGATTTGGGGTATCATCGCCTATGTCTATGCCAGTCATGGATTTACCCATGCCGCCGAAGTGGCGGTACGACATAATATCCTCGAGTATGCCGAGCTCTTTCTCTTCCTCCTCGTGGCCATGACCTATATCAACGCCATGGAGGAAAGGCAGGTCTTTGAGGCCCTGCGCGTGCGTCTGGTCTGCGCCGGTTATTCCTTCCGTAAACTGTTCTGGATCACCGGTGTCCTGTCCTTTTTTATCTCACCGGTGGCCGATAATCTGACCACAGCCCTGCTCATGTGCGCCGTGGTCATGGCCATTGGCAAGGATAATCGGAAGTTTGTTGGCCTGGCCTGTGTCAATATTGTGGTCGCTGCCAATGCCGGTGGTGCCTTCAGTCCCTTTGGTGACATCACCACCCTCATGGTCTGGCAGAAGGGTGTTGTTGATTTCGCGACCTTCTTTAATCTCTTCATCCCCTCGGCCGTCAACTGGCTGGTTCCGGCCGTTATCATGAGTATGGCCGTGCCCAAGGTCATGCCTGATACCTGTGAGATCAATGTCAACATGAAGCGCGGTGCTGTTGTGGTCATGTTTCTGTTCCTGATGACCATCGCCACTGCGGTCAGTTTCCACAACTTTCTCCATCTGCCTCCCATGATGGGGATGATGACTGGTCTGGCCTATCTCAAGATCTATGGTTTTTATCTGAAAAGAACCCATGCAAACGGTCATGGTACGCCCGGATATGATGAGAGTAAGGCTGGTGAGCAGCTGGGTGACACGGTCGCCTTTGATGTCTTTAGAAATATTGCCCGGGCCGAGTGGGACACTCTGATGTTCTTCTACGGCGTCATCCTTTGTGTGGGTGGCCTCGGTTTTATCGGTTATCTGGGGCTGGTCTCAGAGACCATGTATACCGGCTGGGGTGCAACGCCTGCCAATATCATGGTCGGGGTCCTTTCGGCCATTGTTGATAACATCCCCGTGATGTTCGCTGTTCTGACCATGATGCCGGAGATGTCCGAAGGGCAGTGGCTCTTGGTGACCCTGACTGCCGGAGTTGGTGGCAGCATGCTCTCCATCGGTTCTGCAGCCGGCGTGGCCCTCATGGGTCAGGCACGTGGCATGTATACTTTTGGTGGTCATCTCAAATGGACACCGGTCATTGCTCTGGGCTATGGCGCCTCGATCTGGGTCCATTTTCTGGTCAACGGTGCAAGGTTCTGATTTGAAACCTGTGGTTTCCGAAGGTGTCTCTGTCTTGATTCCTTCGGAAACCGCGTTGTTGGTTGCTCCATATTATTCGACGGTGTAAATCGGTCGGCGTGTTCTTTAACAGTTGAGGTCGGGTAGAGTTTGTCAGAGCTGTCATTTTGCACACAATTGACGTTTCAGGAAGTGGTGAATGGTATTCCCCACGGAGTAGCTGTGCTGGACACTAAGCTCTGCATCGTAGAGATGAATACCGCCCTGGAGCGTTTGACCGGGTATTCGAGTCTGGATGCCAGCGGGGTGTATGGCGATTTTATTTTTCGCAGTAACCTGGGACGTAAGGGAAAACTTTTTCGTGAGGTCCTGGAGAGTGGTGAGCCGGCTGTAACCGAAGGCGATATCCTGACAATCCATCACCGTAAAATTCCAATTCAGTTTACCATTTCACCTCTGAGTAATCAGGATCAGAAACGGGTCGGATTATTGGTGGTCATGGAAGACCTCTCCCTGCAGCAGGCGAGCCAGGAAAATAGGCGTGGTTGCAGAGGGGCAAGTCATATTCTTGGCCACAGCAAGGAGATGCTGAAGGTCTTTGATCTGATGCCAGTCCTGGCCCAGACGGACGCTTCAGTGTTGATCACCGGTGAGACCGGAACGGGTAAGGATCTGATTGCCGAGTCCATCCATAAGAGCTCCAAGCGGGCCCGGCATCCCTTTATCAAGGTCAACTGCGGGGCGCTGCCCGAAGCCCTGCTGGAATCTGAGCTTTTTGGTCATGTGCGCGGTGCCTTTACCGGAGCAGTCAAGGACACTCCGGGAATGTTCCGCATGGCTCAGCACGGGACATTATTCCTCACGGAGATCGGTGATCTGCCCCTGCAGCTGCAAGTGAAATTACTCTCAGTCCTTGATGATCGGGCCTTCTATCCGGTGGGTGGAACGAAGAAGGTTCATGTGGATGTGCGGGTTATTGTTGCCACTCATCGGGCACTCAGGGCTCAGGTGGAGGAGGGCTTTTTTCGGGAAGATCTCTTTTATCGCCTGAATGTCCTGCGTCTGCATCTCCCGCCCCTGCGTGAAAGGGCTGGGGATCTTCGCTTGCTGTTCGATGCTTTTTTGAATGAGCTGAGCGGGCAGTTGAAAAAGGATATTAAAGGGTATCTGCCCTCTGTGCTGGAGCTGCTTCACACTTATGATTTTCCAGGTAATGTCAGGGAATTGCGTAATATCGCCGAGTACTGTGTCAATATCTGTCAGGGGCAGAAAATAAGTTCGGAATGCCTTCCGGCCTATCTCTTTGATTTACCGGGAGAACATCCGTCCACCAATGGAACGGAAGAACGGGTCGTGGTGAATAAGGGGAAAAGATCCATTCCTGAGGCCATGCCTAATCAACCGAAACCCGCTACTGCAAACGGCTGGCAGGAGATTGAAAAAGAGATGATTCTTGAAGCCATGAAAAAGACGGGTGGTAACCGTTCCCAAGCCTCGAAGCTGTTGGGTTGGGGAAGGACGACATTATGGCGCAAGCTGACACGTTACGGTTTGTCTTGAGGGATTGTGAGAATGGATGAATCTGCTGGAATGATGAAAATCCTTGTTACCGTGGAGAACGAGGCTGTGGCTGGTCGTTTTGATATGGTCTCCGAGACGGTCGTGGCCCTCTATAGTCGGGGGGAGTTGCAGGGAAAGCCGAAGATCTTTCTGGTTTCTCAGCCTTCAGCTGAAGAGCTGTGTCGTTTGATTATGAAAGAAGAGGTTGGGGTGCTGATCTGTGGGGGGATTGAAGAGCGTCATCAGAAATTTCTGACCTGGAAGGGTGTGCAGGTCCTTGATGCGGTGATTGGCCCCTATGTGCTGGCCATGGAACTGGCTGCCAAAGGAGAACTCGAACCGGGCGTTATTCTGCCGGGCTCTGTGGCTTAGGTGAATGGAGTAGTGTGGAAGAGATGAGTCAGGTACGCGTACTCATTGTTGATCCCGATCTGGAGCTGGGAGAGAATCTTGTCCGTCGCCTCGTGACACGAGGATTTGTGGCCGAGGCCGTGGCCACGGGTCAGGAGGGTTTGGCGGTTGTTTTGAGCGAACCTGTGGATGTTATTCTGCTGGACCTTCTGATCTCAGATATGGATGCCCTGGATGCCCTGGATCGTCTGAAGGATCACGCGCCTGCCCTGGAGATCATCTGTCTGATTGGTCACAGTGCCTCTGTGACTGGTATGGAAGCCATTGAACGGGGAGCCTATGACTTTTTGTATAAGCCTCTTGACTTGGGATTGCTTCTGGAAAAAATTACAGCAGCGGTTGAAGCTCACTGATTTGCAGGGCAGTTGAGAGAGTTCGATAGATCGGTTTTTTCTGCAAGGGGCTTTCTGGAAGATCTGAAAGGATCACTTGCTGCCTCTCCCTGGATGTTAAAAGGTGGAAAATCCCTGCCTCGTACAATACGAGACAGGGATTTTTTTATCTCTTGTGGGCAGAGAGGAAGTCTGATTACCAGCCTTTGCCGCCCATGATATCTTTGAGTTTCTTTTCGGTCTCAGCATTGACCAAGACCATTTTCTGGGCGCTGGCCTTCTTGATCTTTTCGGTCAGAGTGTCGATGTCGGCCGGTTTTTCAAGCAGATCCATGGCTCCAAGTTTCATGGCCTGGATACCTTTTTCTACTGTGGCCTGACCGGTGAGGAGGATGACCTGAAGGTTGGGATTCTTCTTTTTGATGGCCTCCAAGGCCTCAAGTCCGTTCATGCCCGGCATCTGCAGATCCAGGACAATGGCGTCAAAGGATTGTTCGCCGATCATCTCCAGGGCGTCTTCGGCTGAGGTCGCGGTTGTGACTCCCATGTCACGGCTGCGCATGCGTTCGGCCAGAGTTTCCACGAAATCTTTTTCATCATCTACAAGCAGGATTTTTTCAGTCATTTGAGTTCTCCTTTTATAGGGTGGTTATTGATCAAGTCAGTTGCCGGTAGTTTGCGGCAGGGTAAGCGTCAGTTCGCCAACGGCTGAAGCTGTTGTTAGGGTACACTGGAGGATCGTCAGCAGGTCTGAGTCCTGCTGGCTGGGGAAAATTGCCGGTTCTTCAATGGGTTGGTCACTCAGGCCATTAAAGATGATCAAAGTCTGTTCTCCTTTCGTAACGGCACTCAGGGTAATCTTTTTTTCAGTGCCCACAAAATTCATACTTCGATCCAGGCAGCGCCAAAGCAGGTTTGCCAGGAGAAAGGGGCGGCTGGTGATCAGCAGAGGTTTGTTCGTCGGAGTTGTCGTCAGGGTGACGACCCGATTGGCGGCAAAACGGGTGGCCAGTTTGACGACCATGGCCAGGGTCGCATGAAGGTCGACCGTGCTAAGGGGATGGTCAGTGGAGTGGGCAAATCGGTTCATGTTCTTGAGGATCTGGTCACCCCGTTTCACCTGCTTGGCGATGTTACCTGAGATCCTGGCCAGCCGCTCCGGGTCAATTTCCATGCCTCGTTCGGCCATGAGACAGAAATCGTTGAGTAGGCCGGCGTTTTCATTGATAATTGCCAGGACGTTTTTTAGCTCGTGGGAAATGGATGCCGACATCTTTCCCATAAACTGGATGCCCTCTTCTCCCAATGTCTGCCAGTGATCGGTCATGCCCCCCCCCTCTGGTATCAGTTGCACAAAGTCAGTCTTTAGGCTACCTTGAAAAATTGTCTTTTCACCCAAGATCTGCGTTGCGCTCAAAATTTTATCCTCGGAATATCGACTATATGCCTGCGGTAAAATTTTGAGCGCGCCTTGATCTTGAACGAAAATCCTAATTTTTCGAAGTACCCTTTATTTTGTACATCATTCCATCAGTCTTGGCGATTCTTTTCCTAACCTGACAGTGCCTCTTTGATTTTTCCAATCAAAATGTCAATGTTGACCGGTTTGATTAAATAGCCGACGGTCTTGGCATCGCTGGAGCCGGAGTAAAAATCGTTTGCCGAACCATGGCCGGTCATAAAGATATAGCGTAGTTCGGGTTGAATCATCTCCATCTCTGCCTTCACTTCCAGCCCGCTGATCCTGGGCATCTTGACATCCAGGACCGCCAGGTCATAGTTCTGCCTGCCAGCCTTTTCCAGGGCCTCTTCGCCGCTGCAGGCCCAATCGGCATCAATGCCTCGCATGGAGAGTCTTTCGGCCAGGGTGGAAACAAGTTCCTGCTCATCATCGACCAGTAAAATACGCATGGTGTTTTAATCCTTGTTTTCTTGGGTCAGGGGAAGGTTGATTATGAATTGGGTGCCCACGCCAACTACGCTTTGCACATCCATTGTTCCGCCCAGTTCCTGGACCAGGCCATAGGTGATGGACAGTCCAAGCCCGGTCCCGCCTTTTTTGGTTTTGGTGGAGAAAAACGGTTCATAGATCCGTTTAAGATCCGCTTCAGGAATGCCGGAACCGTCATCGGTGACGGTGATAGTGATTTTATTCTGAACGCGTCGACGGACCCGGATATCCAGACTGCCTCCGTCCTGCATGGCCGCGAAGGCGTTGTTGATCAGGTTGAGGAAGACCTGCTGCATTTTGCCCCGATCCGTTTCAATTTCAGGGATGTTTTCGTCTACCTTGACTGTCACCTGGATGCTTCGGTATTCTGCCTCTTTGGTGAGAAAGCCAAGCACGTCCTCGATGATTGCCTCGATATTGACTTTAATGATATTGACCTCCAGATGACGGGCAAAGCCCAGGAGACGTTTGGTAATATTGCCGCAACGCTCCACCGAGGCCAGGATCGAATCAATCTGACTGATGAGTTTGGTGGTTTGATCGGTTTGCTGGCCATAGGTGAGGATGTCCTTGGTCAGGCCAGCTTTTTCATTGATGATGGCCAGGGGGTTGTTGATCTCATGCGCTACGCCGGCGGCTAGACGGCCGATGGAGGCCAGGCGGCTGGTATGTTCCACTTCGTGCAGGGTCTGAACACGTTTCTGATCGGCGACAAAAATCTGTGTGACCAGATGGGTGGCAACAAAATAAATGGCCAGAAGAATACCGATAACGCCGAAGGCGACAAAGGAAATAATGACAATCTGGGTCTTGAGCCAGGGGGCCATGAGGACTGATTTCTGCTCAGTGATCATCAGAATAAATGGCGTGTCCGGAAGATAGGCGTAACCGATGACATAGCGTTCACCATCCACATCATCCACTTCAAAGACGGCTGTGTGTTCGGAGTATTCCGGAATCGGGAGTTTAATGGACTCCAAAGCCAGTCCGTGTGAGCGGGTTGAGGTTTGAAGAATGCCTTGATGATTGATGAGAAAGGCATCCCCGTTGCCGATCAACTCGACTTCTGAGATGAGTTGGTTGAAACGTTTGGTGTCGATTGTTGCCCGGAAGATATAAAACGTGTCATTGAGTTTGTATTTGATGGCAATGACCAGATGCGGGGTATCACGGAAGCCACGAAAGACCTCGCTGAAATAGAGTCCCTTTTCCATAACTTCGTGGAACCAGGGCTCGTCGACATAATTTTTACCTTGCAGGTCGTAGGGGCCGTAATACCTGAACTGATCACCGGCGGTGGTGATCAGACCCAGGTCGGTGAAGCCGCCAATAGTGGCATTGAGGTCGGAAAATAAAATCTTGAGGTGTTCCGCATCGGTGATTTTTTCAAAGGGGTGATGCTGCACTACAAAATCAAGGGCTAATTTCCGTTTTTCCAGAAAGAAAGAGACCGTACGCTTGGTGTTGGAGACCAGTCGGGCTGTGCGCAGGTAGATCTCTTTTTCCGTGTCGTGTCGGGTCACCATGTGGTTAAAGATGGCCAAAGAGATCAATGGCCCCAAGGCCACACAGACCAGAAGCAGGACCCGTCTCTTCCACAAAGAACGAAAGTTAAAGAGACTCTTGAAGGGCCCTGAGTTGCCGGGGCGATAGTCCCAAAAGATGGGCTTGAATTTCTGAAGAAATTTCATGGGGCTGGCCACGTGATGTCCTTTGCTGGTGATCCTTCCGCTGATTGTCGTTCTTACCGTATCATTGTTGTTTGGCCTCGTGGACCTTGCGATTGGCTTCTTCCAGTATCCGGCTCAGTTTATCGATATCCACCGGTTTGTGCATGTAGGCCATGGCGCCCAGATCCATGCAGGTCTTGCGATCGGCCTCGGAACCATGTCCGGTGAGAACGATTACCTCAACCTCAGGGTGGCTTGCCTTGACCCGGCGCAGGACCTCAATGCCATCAATGCCGGGCATCTTCAGGTCGAGGACGATTACTTCCGGCTGGTCTTCAGCGATCAGTTTCAGGGCCGATTCACCATCTTCGGCTACGGCCGAGCCCATGTCCCGGAGGGCCAGCCGTTCGGACAGGGTGTGGACAAACTCCCGTTCATCGTCAACCAGCAGGACCTTCGAGGGGATATCAAAATCAAACTTGCGGTAGATGTCTGATTTATGGAAACCCTTGCCGATCCGGCACTCCACGGATTGAACTCCGGGGATCTGGGTGGTAATGGCCTGGAGTTCCTCTTTCAGGCGGCTCAGCATCAGGACATGTTTGTTGATGGTCAGCAGGATATTGCCCTGATTGGCCATGACCTGCACACTGTGCCCTTCACGGGCCAGGCTCACCTCCACCTGGGCTGACAGGAGGAAGTCCGCGACTCGTCGCTGGCAGCTCTCGGTGGGTTTGAGAATATCCTTACTGAGATATTCTACAATGAGCACGGCAGCCTCCTTGACCGTGGTCTTGTTCATGGGGATGACCATGTCATAGAGAGATGGGGACCAGGGGTCTTCCTCGTTGTGCAGGCTGTGAACCCAGCGGGCCCGCTCGCTGTCGAGTTGATTGATCATTTTGGCGGCCTCTTTTGTTTCCAGTCCCTGCTCTTCGTTGGCGACCTTGAGGCGATAGTCAATGTCGGCCACCAGGCAGACATTGAGGATGTGAGAGATGTCCCGGGGGACAAGGTGGCCCATATAACCGGAGAAAAGTTGCTTGTGCTCGGAAAGCATATTGGCCATGGCCAGTCTCAGGTAGGCGGTGGCATGCTCTTTTTCATGGGTAAATTTATTAAAGATCGAGGTCTTGGCTGAGAAGACGGATTCGATCTTGGCGGGATTCATCCCCGAGAGTTTACAGGCCTCGTTGATCAGGGTGTTGTCGGTGATCAGCTTATAGCCGGTCCGATCCAGAACTTCCTTGACGACAGAACTGCCATGGCAAAAATCGCCGCTGAATATGGTGATACAGGACATGTGATTTCTCCTTTATGGATCGTTTGCTTGCTTATTGTGGGCGATACTGGGTCAGGGGACAGTTGTTACACCCCTCCTCGGGCAGGTCAGTGTTATGGTGGATCCGGTAAATAATATCGTCAACTGCCGTCTTGCTGTCGGGGTAAAAATTATCCTTTTCTATTTTATCATATAGATGTGTACGGTGCATAACATTTAGAACCGTGTCTTTGACACTGCTGATACCAAAACCGAGTTTGGCAGCCCTCATACGGTCAACCAGCAGGGCCAGAGCTTCTTCGCCGGAGGCATCCATATCGTTGATACCGCTTGCGTCAAGGAGGATATAACGGAGATCGGGGTTTTCGGTCCGGAATCGGATAACCTGTTCATCGAGGTAACTGGCGTTGGCAAAAAACAGGGCACCATCAAAGCGAACGACTGCGATGTGGCGACAGCCCTGCAGGTGGTAATGTTCGGCACTCTTGAGAACCATATCTTCGGAGAGTGAAAGTTTGGCAACGACCGGACGCATGGATTTATAGAGAAAGACAGCCATGGACAGAGCCACGCCGACCATGATGCCTTTATCCAGATGCGGGGCATAGGCGAGTGTAACCAGAAAGGTGATGATGGAGATGGCACCGTCATACCATTGAGCCTTCCAGGCATGGACAAAGCCGTGAGTGTTGACCAGGCCGATGACCGCCATCATGATGACTGCGGCCAGAACTGCCTGGGGCAGGTGGTAAAGGAGCGGGGTCAAAAAAAGCAGGGTGATGACCACCACGATACTGGTGATGACGCTTGAAACTCCGGATATGGCGCCGGCCTGAAGATTGACCGCTGAACGGGAGAAGGAGCCGGAACAGGCATAACTGGAGCCGATGGAGCCCAAAATATTGGAGAGACCCTGGCCGATCAGTTCCTGGTTGGGATCAAGTTTCTGGCCGGTCTTGGTGGCCATGGCCTTGGCAATGGCAATGGCCTCCATGAAGCCCAGGAGTGAGATGATGATGGCCGTGGGCAGCAGTTTGAAGAAGGAGTTGAAGGTCAGGTTGGGCATGGCAAATGTGGGTAGACCTTCGGGGATTTTACCGACCACGGCCCCACCGCCCATCAGGAGCAGATCGTCGATCTTCAAGGGTGAGTTTCCTACCTTGACGCGCCAGGTGTTGCCGTCGGTGGTGATGCCGGCGGGCAGGGCGTCATGGCTGTAGAAGGTCAGAGAACCCTTTTCGCCTGCCGCTTCAAATTTGAGGCTCCGTAATTCTTCACGCAGTAGATGACTGTGCTCCTTGGCTGCATCCATCTGGGCGGTGAGCAGGTTGATCTGGTTTTTCAGTTCAACCAGATGCAGCGATGGGCCATGGCCACCGGTCTCCTCCTTGAGGAGGACGTCGAGTTCCTTATTGAGTACGGCCCTCTCATCCCCCAGTTTGCTGATCTCGGCAATGGAGTGGTTGAACTCCTCTATACTGTGACTGAGCCCGGGCAGATCGATGGCGTTGACCGGGACGCGGGCATCGTTGTTGAAACCGGTGTAGTACGAGATCAGGGTGCAGACCGCGACGGCCACCAGGACGTTGGGGATCCGGGGGTTGATCTTCTTGAGAGTGACCATGATTGCCACCGCGCCGACGCCAAAGGCCAGGGTCGGCATATGGGTGTAATCCATGGCTGCCTGGGTCACTCGGATCATGGTGTCATAGTGGTGCGGGGCCTTGTCCACATAGACGCCGAAGAATTTTGAGAACTGGGAGGAGGCAATGATGATCGCTGCGGCATTGGTGAAGCCGTTGACCACCGGGTGCGAGAGAAAGTTGACCACCAGACCGAGACGCAGGACACCGAGGGAGAACTGGAAGATACCGACGATCATGGCCAGGAGAATGGAGTAGGCGATAAACTCAGGACCACCGGCCGTGGCCAGGGGTTCGAGTGAGGCTGCCGACATCAGTGAGACCACGGCCACCGGGCCGGTGGCCAGCTGTCGGCTGGAGCCGAAGAGCGAGGCGATCATCGGTGGCAGGAAGGCGGCATAGAGACCGTAATAGGCGGGCAGACCGGCCAGCTGGGCATAGGCCATGGACTGGGGAATCAGGACCAGGGCCACGGTCAGGCCGGCAATGGCGTCAGTGCGCAGGGCCGTTCCGTTGTAGTCCTTGAACCAGGCGAGAAAGGGAAAGATTTTCGTGAGCATTATACCACCTTTGTTAAAGTTATTTTTTCAGCATCCTGTGGCAGGATGTAATGAGTTCGTTGTAGAGGGGGCCGGTGTGATAGATGTTGTAGGTATTGAGACGAACCATCCCGTCCACCAGAGTAAAGATGATCATGGCCATTTTACGGGCCGGTAACTCGTCGATGGAGCCGTCAGCCTGCCCTTGAAGGATGGCCTGCTCAAAGACCCCGATCAGGGTATTGTAGATCTCTTCCAGGTGATTCCAGCAGGCCGGATTGTCTTCGGCCAGGGTATAGGGAAAGTGGCGATGGAGGAGGAGAAAACGGTCTTCAAGGCGATTGGCCAGGTAGATGTAGAAAGAAAGGAGGGCTTCGATTTTTTCCAGGCCGCTTTTATAAGTGTCATTCTCTTCAATGATGGAAAATTCTGAAATGATTTCTTCCTTGAAATGTTCGAGAACCGCAAGAAAGAGCTCTTCCTTGGTCTTGAAATGATAGAAGATGGTGCCATCGGCAACGCCCGCGGCCTTGGCGATTTCGCCCATGGAGGTCGTCCTGTACCCCTGTATGGAGAAAAGCTGGGTGGCGACCAGAAGGATGGCCTCTTTACGAGTTATTTTTTTTTCCATTTTGCGACGTGTCTTTCTGAGTAAGTAAAAAACTAACTGAGTGGTCAGTCAGTTTTTTACTTGATGGAGGAATTCGCGTCAAGGGGAATTATGATATAATGTAAAAAAAGGAGGGCGTGCGGGATGTGTTGTTTAAGGGTGAGTCAGATGAAGAAAAAAACGGTTGTAGAGAGTCGGGAAAAACTGAAGGCGGGGGAGGAGCGGCGGGCACCCGCTATCTGAAAGGCACGGGTGGGAAACTTGCTGTTTAGAGGATTTTTTAGTGCCGGAGCAGGTAAAAGCCCTCGGCCGTCTTCAGTCGGGCGGCCGAGGGCTTTTGGATCAGTCGGCCTTGGTTTGTTCGTCACCTTGAGCGACAACGAGGGTTCCCCGGTCATTTTGAGAGCAGCCGCACCCATCGGCAGAGATACCGCTGTTTTTTTGCTGTGTTTGAGGATGGGGGCGCAGGTTTTTCTACAGAGTAATGTTTTTATGCCGGGGAGGGGAGTTAGAAGAAATAACGCAGACGCATCTCTGCCTTGTTGTGGAACATCTTGCTGCCAAATTCGCTGAGAGCATCACCTTCGCTCAGGGACAGGCGCAGACGGAGTTCCCAGTTGGTCCAGCCGGTGTAGGCCACCTCCGGGCTCAGGGACCAGCTCTGATCGTCGAGGTTAACGATTGCGGTCAGGCCGGGTGAGATGTAGAGCAGGTCAAAGGGTTCCTTCTGGGTCAATTTGGCATAGAGGTAGTTGCGGCCTGGTTGCGGGCGGCCATACCCGCGCTGACTAACCTGTTCGGACAGGCCCAGCAGAGAGGCATCCCCGGTGTTCAGGAAATCGCTGTAACCCTCCTGGATCAGATCCAGAAACTGGGCCAGTTCCGTTTCCGTGTAGCCGCCGCCGTTATGGTAGTACTCGATGATTGCGGTGAGGTCACCTTCGGTCAGATAGCGGATGCCCAGTAGAGTTGACAGGGCGGAGCGCTCCCGGCTGGCCAGGGTGTGATCACTCTGCAGAAAGGATTGTCTCAGTTCGGGGGTATAGGCCAGTTCGCCGTGGATTTCGAAGTTGCTGGCCAGATTACGGGAAAAATCGATTCCGTAGCGGCTGGAACGGCTCTCTCCTTCAAAGAGCATCAGGTCAATATCCGTGTCGCGGTAGAGGAGATAGAGCATGGCCGCCAGGTTGATGTGATTTTCTTCGCCAAAGTCTTCATTGACTCCCTGCCAGACCGGCAGGGCCACGGTGGTCAGAGCCAAGGTTCTCAAGGGCCCTGACATGCTCTTGATCAGGTCCAGCTCAGCCGTGATGTAGCCCTCCAGGGCCTCTTCCGGGTTGTTGGCGTCTTTGGGCCGGTTGATGAACCCAGCCGGGTTCCAGGCATACCCCTTGCCCCATTTGTAGGATTTTTTGCCTGCGCTGATGCTGGTTGCGGACGAGGGTTTTAACTCCAGAACTGCTTCGTAGAGATCAAGGGTGTCGCTCCAGCTCAGCTGGTCATCCTGGACCGTGGCCTTGACCACCCAGTTGAAGGTGGTGATGTCACGGTTGTAGCGACCATCCAGCTGCAGAGCCGTACTCAGTCGGTCAAGGTCGGCCCGGGGCTGATCATAAAGATTGAGCCTGGCCATGGCCGAGTCCTGGCCAACATCCATATGCTCGATCTGGACCTCGGCAAATCCGCCCCACTCCAGGGCCTTTTTCTCAAAGGCCGTCATGTCAAAGCTGAACTCATCAGCACCTCTTGTTTTTATGGGATGTCCCAGCAGGAGCAGGGTCAGCAGGGTCGCGGTCAGAGGAAAATTGACATGGAAAAGGGTCATGGTCTTCAGCGCAGCTCCTCAACCTTGGAGAGGTAGTTGAGGGTGAAAACTTCGTCATCCAGTTCTTTTTTGGTCAGTTTGGCCCAGAGCATCACCGAGGTGTAGCCCTTGTACAGGGGGCTGTCCGTCTCCAGCTGGGCCGGACGGACCATGCCGTCGCCAAAGTCCTGGATCTTTGAGTAGCGCAGGGTCTTGATCAGCATGCCGCTGGCTGCGAAGCACTCGATGGTGGTGGGCAGCAGGGTCTTTTTGTCGACGGTCATTTTCAGACTGTCATAGGCCACGGATGAGGTCCTGGCCTTGAGGGTCAGGAGGTAGCTGTCGTCTTCTTCGCTGATCTCGGTCGCGTCGTACTCAAGGCTGTAGTCCAGACGCAGCAGGTCGGAGTTGTTGAAGACGCCGCCCACCACCGACTGCAGGCTGGTGATGCGCAGGGGTTTACCCACATTGGGGATGTAGAGCCACATGTTGTCGTCCAGGCGCAGGGTGGCCCGTCCTTTTTCACTGGCCGGGTCAAGAAACAGGGCGACCATTTTGTTGCTCCCTTTTTTGACCGAGTAGAGGACAAATTCTTTCTTTTTACCGTCGGGCTCGATGTTGATCAGCTTGCGGTACATTTCATAGGATTCGGGTTGCATGTTCCGGTCCACTTGGCGCAGGATCTCATTGCCATCCAGGGCCAGGGCCGGAGACTGGCTGAAGAGCAGGGCGCAGCAGGTCGCGAGAACAAGTGAAATGGATCTGTTGATCGTCATGATGTTTTCCTCAATAGGTATAAGTTAGAGCCTTTGAAAATGTCTGTACCCTGCACTACCTGTGGTTATGTGTCAATCAGGCTCTGTGCGCTTGGAGTTCCGGAGTTCCGGGTTTGGCCGGGTCTGACCCTGCAGACGTCCTCGCTCCCTGCGGTCGCTGCGAATTGTCTGCAGGGTCAGACCCGGCCAAACCGCCATAAGGGTCGACAGGTCGCTGGGAATGGCTTTGTGTGCTTGTCTGAATCTGGTGTTCCTTCTTGTCTTTCTGTATCTTTTTTCCTTTGTCAAACGTGGCGCAGGGCCGTGTTCGGGTCCATCCTTGAGGCCTTCCAGGCCGGCTGCAGGCTGCCGAGGACGGCAATCCCAATGACGATCAGGGAGATGGTGATCACGTCTGTCGCGCCGATGGTCGGTGAGAGCAGGAGACCCTTCTGGCGCCCGAAGTCAAAGCTGATCTGGGTGATGTTCATGGTCGCAATGGAGGCCAAGCTGATGGCCACGCCCATGGCCGTGCCCAGAAGGCCCAGGAGCAGGCCCTCGCTGAGGAACAGGGCCAGAATCTTGCCTGGGGATGTGCCGATGGCGGCAATGGTGCCGATTTCGTTGATCCGTTCATACACGGCCATGATCATGACGTTCATGATGCTCACCAGGACAATAGCCACCAGCATGATCTTGATGAAAAAGGTCATCAGATCAATCATCCGGGTGATGTTGAAAAAGGGTGAAATCTTCTCCCAGGTGTGGATTTCAAAGACCGGCTTGTCCATCTTGTTTTTGAATCCGGCCAGAGCGGTCTCCAGTTGGGTGAAGACGCCCCCCATCAGGCCCAGATCGGTGAGGCGGATGGCGATCTCACTGATTTCCTGCTCTTCCATGCGCAGGAGAGAGCGGGCATCGGTCAGGCCCACGTAGCCGTCACGGCCGCCCGGCCCTGAGATGCCCTCCAGGATGCCGCGAACCGTAAAGGGCTGGCCATTGACTGATCCATCCTTGTTGGTGGCCACCAGGACAATGCTGTCACCGATCTTGACCTTCATGCCCTTGGCAATGAGTTCCGGAACCAGGATTTCGCCGGGACCAAGCAGGCCTTCTTTCTCGCCTTCAATAAACCGGTCGCCCAGGAGGGGGACGGTCTTCAGTTCCTGGTCAGGGTCAATGGCGTTGAGGCGGATATTAGTGGTTTCGTTGTAATTGGAAAACATGGCCCCGAACTTGATCCGCATGGAATAGGACTCAACCGCCTCGTGGTTGTCAAGGATCTCCCGGACCTTGTTGAGCTGCTTGTGGGTCAGGTTCATGTTCAACGGCAGGTTGTCCATGGACGAGAGGTAGCCTTTTTTATGGATCTGCAGATGGCCCAGGGCTGAGTCGGTGATCTGGCCGATCATCATGGCCTTGAATGAACCGGAGACCGAAACAAAGAGGAGAACCGCGACCACACCCAGGGTGATCAGGGCCGAGGTCAGCAGGGTCCTTCTGAGATAACGGCGCAGATTGCGGGTCGCCATTTTGATGATGTTGAACATGACTGTCTCCTGGGAGGCTGTATTAATCTTGGAATTTTCCGTCTTCAAGGGTGTAGATGATCTCAGCGTTTTCGACTACTTTTGGATCATGGGTGGAGAAAACAAATGAGGTACCGAATTCATCGCGCATCTTCTTCATCAGATCGATGATTTTAAAGGCGGTTGTCCGATCGAGGTTGGCGGTGGGCTCATCAGCCAGGATTAGTTTGGCCTTGGAGGCGAGTGCCCGAGCCACGGCAACCCGTTGTTTCTGGCCACCGGAAATCTGGCTGGGCAGTTTGTTCTCTTGGCCTTCCATACCTACGGCAGTGAGCAGCTCCTGTACACGCTGTTGCCGCTGTTCAGCCGGCCAGTTTTGGACCATGAGCAGGGGGTATTCAATGTTTTCAAAGACCGTCAGTACCGGGATCAGGTTGAAATCCTGAAAGATGAAGCCGATATGATCGCCCCGGAAGCGTGCCGAGTCCCGGGATGAAATTCGACTGATGTCCTGGCCAGCTACTTCCAGGGAACCTGTTGTCGGTGGATCAAGGCAGCCGATCATATTGAGCAGGGTGGATTTACCACTACCGGAAGGGCCGACAAAAGAGACAAAGGAGGCGGCTTCGATGGTGAAATCGACCCCGCGGATCGCCTGGACCTCGATGTCGCCGGAGACATAGGTCTTGCTCAGGTTTTTGGCCACTACTAAAGACATGGGGTTCTCCCGGGTGAAGGTTGGGGATATTGAAGGAAAGGACTGTTTGAATAGTCCATTCCTAGATGATAACATTTCTCACCGATAAGTCAAATGACGTTGCTTGGTTTGCCGAAATAAAGCAGAAATTATGCCAGAAAGGAAAATTTGACTACGTCTCTTATGGGGCGTGGGTTGGCGGTTGGCGGGGCGGAAGTGCGGGGTGGCATCTGGGTCTGGCAGGTGGAGCATTTTTGCACAGCACCACACAGGATCTGGATAAAAAATACCCAGGTCCTGTGTGAATGAGAGAATGTTGGCTGTCAGTTAGCGACGGAGGAAATTGAGGGCGGATCCGGCTTTAAACCAGTCGATTTGTTCCTGGTTCAGAGAGTGTTTGAGAGCAATTCTGTTCTCACTGCCGTCCCGGTGGTGGAAAATACCGGTCACCTCGCTGCCCGGTGCAAGTTGAGAAAGATTTGTAATGTCAACCAGGTCACCGTCCTGGACCAGATCGTAGTCGGCAGGGTCAGCAAAGGTGAGAGGAAGCATGCCCTGTTTTTTGAGGTTGGTTTCATGGATACGGGCAAAGCTGCGGGTAATGATGACCCGACCGCCCATGTGTCGCGGACTCATGGCTGCATGTTCCCGTGACGAACCTTCTCCGTAATTGGAATCACCCACGGCCAGCCAGTTATTGCCATTGGCAAGATAGGCACGGGCAATATCGCTGAACCCCGATGTCTCCCCGGTCAACTGATTAACGCCCTGGCCGGTTTCACCGGTGAAGGCATTGGTTGCACCGATAAACATATTGTCGGAGATGTTGTTCAGGTGCCCGCGGTAGCGCAGCCAGGGGCCAGCGGGTGAAATATGGTCTGTGGTGCATTTGCCCTGGGCCTTCAGGAGGAGACGCAGGCCGATCAGATCCTTGCCATCCCACGGCTCAAAGGGTGAGAGCAGGGCCAGGCGTTCAGAATCCGGGGCCACCTGGACCGAAATTGTGCTTCGATTGTCAACCTGCGGCAGGAGTCCATCATTGTCTCGAATCAGGCCTCCTGGCGGGACTTCAGCTACGTTTTCAGGTGGGGTCAGGAGAAAGGTGGAGCCGTCGCTGCCTTCGATCTCAGTGGTGTAAGGGTTGATGTTAAAATCACCGAACAGGGCATAGGCCAGGCAGGTTTCCGGGCTGGCAATAAATCCGCAGGTTCCGGTATTGCCATCGTTCCGTTTGGGGAAGTTGCGGTTGTAGGAGGTGATGATCGAGTTTTTAAAGTCAGGTTCGATATCCTGCCGTTTCCACTGGCCAATACAGGGGCCACAGGCATTGGCCAGGACGGTTGCACCGATGGCCTCAAGGCTGGCCAGCTGGCCATCGCGCTCGATTGTGGCGCGCACCTGTTCTGATCCCGGGGTGATGAGCATGGGAATCTTCAGTTTTGCTCCGTGGGCTGAAAGTTCTTCGGCCATGGCTGCAATCCGCCCCATATCCTCGTAAGAGGAGTTGGTGCAGCTGCCCACCAGGGCGTAGGTGACGTTTGCAGGAAAGCCGCCGTCCTTGATGTGGGTTTTCATGTCTGTCACGGTTGCGGCACGGTCTGGTGAATGAGGGCCGACCACGTGTGGTTCCAGGGTGGAGAGGTCAATGTCAATGACCTGCTCATAGTACTTTTCCGGCTGAGCCAGGACTTCCGGGTCTGCGGTCAGCAGGTGGGCATAACGATCGGCAATGGAGACAGCTTCCTCTCGACCGCAGGCCTTCATGTAGGCGGCCATATGTTTGTCATAGGGAAAGGTCGAGGTGGTGGCTCCGAGTTCGGCACCCATGTTGCAGATTGTGGCTTTACCCGTACAGGACAGGGTGGCAGCTCCATCACCAAAGTACTCGAATACACGGTTGGTACCGCCAGCTGTGGTCAACATGCCCAGAACTTTGAGGATCACATCTTTAGGCGCTGCCCAGCCCTGGAGTTTGCCGGTCAGACGAACGCCAACAAATTGAGGATGAAGGACTTCCCAGGGAAGACCGACCATGACATCCACGGCATCGGCTCCACCCACGCCCGAGGCAAAGGCACCAATACCACCAGCGTTCGGGGTGTGAGAGTCAGTGCCGAGCATCATCAGGCCCGGGAAACCATATTGTTCCATAACAACTTGATGGATGATACCGGCACCCGGTAGCCAGCAGCCAAAGCCATAACGCTGTGAGGCCGAGGAAAGGAAGTCGTAGACTTCACGATTTTCCTCCCGAGCCATGCGCAGGTCACGGTCAGCACCCTGCTGGGCCCGAATCAGGTGGTCGCAGTGAACCGTAACCGGCACTGCAGCTTCGTTTTTTTCGGCGAGCATAAATTGAAGAACGGCCATCTGGGCAGTGGCGTCCTGGAGTGCGATTCGATCCGGCCGGGTTTTGATATAGGACGTTCCGGCTTCAAGCTCAGTTGTCTCAGGGGCGTCAAGATGGCCGTAAATGATTTTCTCGCCATAGGTCAGGGGGCGGCCCAGGCGTTGACGGATCACGGCCAGATTGGTCTCCATCTTCTGATAGACGGCTTCGATGAATTCAGGGGTGGAATCAACAGTGTTCTGCATGAGGTCTCCTTGCTTCGGGGCAGCCGGGGGGCTGCTGTTCTCAGGATTTTTGATTTGTTTTGTTCAATCAGGAGCGGATCATCTCTTCCTCGACCATCCGGTCGATGAAATCCAGGACGTATTGGCGCTGAGCAGCACTGGCATGAGCGATACAGTCGCAGTGAAGGTTTGATTCGCTGCGGACCAGGAGCTCGAAACAGACTGCTTCCTTGCTCACCTCGACGCCGAGATAAAAGGGGCCGCAATCGTCGTGGCCCTGTTGTTTTTCGCTGTACAGATCTGGTGGAATAACAATCCAGTAAAGTCCGAGCATCGGTCCTGGTTTGAGGCTGCGTTTGAGGTAGGAGTCGATATTGTCGCGTTCCATGGGAGAGAGGTCGTCGATGACAAATTGGCGCATGATAGTCATTTAAAATGTGGAGGATGAATAGTTGACAGGGGCACAGGAGGGCAGAAGACGGCATCCCCTCTCTTTGAGTCCTGTCGTATGGGTTTCGATATTATACTCGATTATAAACCATGAACTTCCCAAAACAGTCGAAATTCTTGCGACGCCATCAAAGGTAATCGGCGGCGATTCCCGAGAGGGGACTTCGTTCACTTTTTTTCAGGGTGACATGCCCGTAAAGTTCCTGTCCCTTCAGTCGGTCAACGATATAGCTCAGGCCGTTGGAAGAGGAATCAAGATACGGGTTGTCAATTTGCTCGGGGTCACCGGTGAATATCATTTTGGTGCCTTCACCAGCCCGGGAGATGATGGTTTTGACTTCGTGTGGGGTCAGGTTCTGGGCCTCGTCAACGATGATGAACTGATCCGGGATGGAACGGCCGCGGATGTAAGTCAGTGCCTCAAGTTCAATCAGTTCGCTTTTGATCAGTTGATTGACATGTCCCCGCACGCTCCCCTCCTCGGTTTTGTGTCCGTCTTTCATGAGATATGTGAGGTTGTCAAAGATTGGTTGCATCCAGAGGCTGAGCTTTTCATCTTTAGTGCCGGGAAGATAACCGATGTCTTTGCCCATGGGGATAATCGGTCGTGAGACCAGGAGTTTCTCGTAGCTATCTTTGTTCAGTACCAGTTCCAGTCCGGCGGCCAGGGCCAGCAGGGTTTTGCCTGTTCCGGCCGTGCCGATCAGGGTGACCAGGGCAATGTCTGGATCCAGAAGCAGTTCCAGGGCCATGCGCTGTTCTTTGGAATGAGGTCGAATGTGATAGGCTGTGTCAAAGGCCGTGTTGAGATGGACCAGAGTGGTGGGACTTATGGCTCTGCCCATGCCCGTGTGTTTGCTGTTCCCTTCGTCTATCAGCAGGATAAATTCGTTGGGCTTGAAATTGAAATCATCGTGTGAGAATTGTTTGTCCTTGTGGAAGAGATCGACTGTCTCCGCACTGACTGTTTGCTCGCTCCAGCCGTGATACAGTTCGTCGAAGTTGGTTTTTTGTTGCTCAAAATCCATGACTGAAATACCCAGGGCGTCACCTTTGAGCCGGGCATTGATATCTTTGGAGACGAAGATGACAGTTTTCTTTTCCAGGTGCAGGGTGTTGGCTACGGCCAGGATGCCGTTGTCGGCGATGCCCATGTCCATGCAGTTGCCGGGCATGTCTTTTTTCTCGACAATGATCTGCAGGGTTCCGCCATTCTCCATAAGCACTCCATCTTTGAGGCTGCCCTGACATCGGAGGGTGTCAAGCTGGCGGATGGCATGGCGGGCGTTTCGCCCCAGTTCATCGTTGTGTCGTTTAAAGCCATCCAGTTCTTCAATCACTGTCATTGGCAGGACGACGATATTGTCGTCGAATGAGGTGAAGGCATCGGCGTTGTGGAGGAGAACGTTCGTGTCGAGGACAAAGTATTTGGGATTGCTCATGGGGTTTTATCCTGTGGTGAATGTTGTCGGCAAAGGAGAGAAATGAATGAGAGGGTATTTTGAAAAATGAGGATTTTCATTCAAGATCAAGGCACTCTTAATATTGCATAGCATACATATGTTTGATATTTCTGGAATAAATTATTGGTTGTAAAGCGGGTTCTGGATGGAAAGATAAATTTTTCAAGATGATCTAAAGATCAAGTCCGGTGTGGTCCTGATTGAGGATCTCGCAGCCATCTTCGCTGACCACGACCATATTTTCCAGACGGACGCCACCCCAGCCCGGGAGATAAATACCCGGTTCCACCGTGATCACCATGCCTGCTTTGAGGTGACTGCGATTGCGGGCGGAGAGGCGTGGGTCTTCGTGGACAGCCAGGCCCACACCGTGGCCCAGAGCGTGACCGAAGGCATCACCATAGCCGCCATCGGTGATGATTTTTCGAGCAATATGATCCACCTTTGCCGCCGGGATGCCGGCCCGGATTTCAGCTTGGGCTGCCAGTTGTGCCTTGCGTACCAGGCGATGAATTTTGAGATATTTGACATCTGTCACACCCGCGACAAAGGTGCGGGTCATATCAGAGCAGTAGCCATCCAGGATGAGGCCCATGTCAATCATCAGCGGCTGATTGGCCTGGATGGCAGTAACACCGGGAACGGCATGGGGCAGGGCGCTGTTTGGGCCACTGGCAACAATAGTCTCGAAGCTCGGACCTTCGGCTCCCTGGGTGCGCATTCTGTTTTCAAGGGCAAGGGCCACTTCGATTTCGGTCTGTCCTGGCTGTATGGTTTGGTGTACATGCTGGAAGATTTGTTCATTCAGGATGACTGCGGCCCGGATCCTGTCTATTTCATCTTTGTCTTTGATGAGGCGCAGGGCCTCAATCCAGCCGCTCAATGGTCGCAGGTTGATGGCCAGTTTTTCAGCCATTATTGCGAGTTTCTGAGTGGTGTCGTGCAGGGTGTAATGGCTCTCAAAGGCCAAGCTGCGGATCCCCAGGTCGGGTAAAAGCTGGTTGAGCAACTTGAGCAGTCCTTTGGGGTAGGGTTCAACCCGGCAGTCTTTGGCTTCCGCTTCTGCCTGCTGCTGGAAGCGGAAGTCGGTGAGCAGCCAGGGATCCTGCCGTGCGTGGATCAGGAGAAAGCCGGAGCTCTCGTTGATGGAGTGGTCCGAGGCGCTGTATCCGCAGAGATAGCGCCGGTTTTCCGGTTGGCTGACCAGTAGGGCGTCGATCTGGTTGCGCCGGAGTCGGGCCTGAATGGCGCGGATGCGTTGCTTGTAATTCATGGGGTGCAGGTATCCTGGAGTGCTCAGCTGAAGCGCTGATTGAGGATATCTTTGCGCTGATCAAGGGCCTGGCCGTATTGGCTGTTGAGGCTGTCCAGCATTTTGGCCCATTCGGTCTGGAACTGTGGGTGCAGAGCCGGGTTCATGGCCATTGGTTCGCCAGCCAGTGCGGTTTGGCCTCCGTTTTTCTGCTCCAGTTGAGTCCGGATTGCGTCTTCCAGTTGTTGTTTCATCTGTGTTTTATGGTCCCCGTACTGCTCAAGGATTTGCTGCAATTCTCCACAGACGGTAGCCATATCACCCGCGTTCTGTTCCATTGATAATAATCCCTGCATGGCCCGTAAGCTGTTGGCCAGAAGCATTTCATCGCGGGGCAGGACGATGTTGCGTAGCAGTGTTTGAGCCATGCCACGGCGCATGCCCATCTGGTGGGCCGGATCCTGCTCGCTCAAGGCCTGCCCGAGATCGTTGATCTCATTATTCATGAACCGGGCGGCCAGGCGCATACCGCTTTCTTCGTGGTTGTCGCTGCCTGGTGTTTCATCGGTGCGTGCCGCAATTCGCGCGGCACGTTCCATGACCATTTCCATGGTGCTTTTAATTTCTGCCATTGTTTGAAATCCTGATCGTATTGAAAGGGGAAGGGGGCTTGGGTCAGGTTGCTGTTTCTTTTCAGTAGAAATTACTCCAGCGGACGCGGGAGCGCAAAGATAAATTACAGAAGGGGGGTGGAGGATGTGAAATTCATTTCGCTCGTTTTGTGATGAACGTACCCGAAATGAAGAAATGTATGTGCACGTTATGAACCTGGGTCGGCGAGTTTCAGGGCCTGGTAGATGCCGTAGTTGGAGTTATTGTTACGGGCGCAGGCGCTCCTGTTAGCGGTCATCTGCTCGTTCCTGATAGCGACAGGGTGAACCCTCCGGTGAGCGGAAAGATGAAATCTTGAGGGATTGTCCCTCCGGGTCTCCGGGTTGTTCAACGTGCCAGATTGTGGCGAGAATTTTTTTTGAATACCAGATGCCCACGGCTTGGCCGTCGGGAGCAATGAGCCGACCTCCGCTATAGGTGCAGGTGAAGGTTTCATGGATCCTGAACCAGAAGAGCCAGTCGCGGAGTTGTGGTTCACTGAGATCAACTGGTGACCAGATCTCGGAATCGAGGCGATAGGGGGAGCGGACGCCAATGATGGCATCGGGTTTGACCTCAGATCCCATGGTGTAATAGGCGTGGTCTTCAAGGATTATGGCGGACTCAAAAAGATCACGGATCGTTTGACTGCTCTCCAGGTGACCTGTGGGAGGGAGACCTGCACAGGCATTCAGGATCAGGGTGAGAGAAAGAGCAGTGAGTAATGGAATTCTGGACATGTCTGGTCTCTCCGATTCGTTGTTGATCAGTCCGGGTCACGTAACAGGCGGGCAGCGAAGAATCCGTCGATTCCTTGGGCCGGGGTTGGGGCAAAGAATGGACCCTGGGTCAGTATCCGGGCTGCCGGGGGGAGCAGGGGAGCGCACTCGCTCAGCCTGAAGTCTGGATGTTCGGTCAGGAAGAGTTCGATGACCTCCTGATTTTCTTCGGGTTCAAGAGAGCATGTCGCATAGACAATGATACCCCGGGGGTTGAGAATGGTTGCTGCCTGTCTGAGAATATCCAGTTGAATCGACTGGTAACGTTTGAAATCAGTTTCCAGGCGATTCCAGCGGATGTCTGGGTGACGGCCGGTGACTCCGGTCCCGGAACAGGGGGCATCGATGAGGATACCGTCGAATGTTTCAGTACAATGTTGAGCGAAGTCCTGGAGGGTACCGGGGTAGGGGGTAATTGATTGGTCCGGGTGCAGACGTTTAAGATTTGTCAGAAATTTTCCTCGACGTCGAGCTTCAGGTTCAACGGCCTGCAGTTGTGTTGCTGCGGTCGCTTGTGCACTGTTCATTTGCAGACAGGCGCCAAGAAGTTGGCTGGTTTTGCCGCCCAGTCCGGCGCAGGCATCCAGGTAGCGGCCATCCGGAATGATGGGAGCCAAAAGGCCTGTGGCCAGTTGGGGTGCTTCGCCCTGCACCTGGAAATAACCTTCATGAAAGCCGGGCAGGTTTTCGATTCGTCCGTTGAAGTCAGTAAGAATCAGAGCCTCAGGGCTGTGTGTACCATGATGCACAGCGGTCCCTGCTTTCTGCAGCAGGTCGCGCAACTGATCACGGCTGCAGCGACTGCTGTTCACCTGCAGGACAAGGGGCTGCTGCTGATTGTTGGCCCTGCAGATATCTTCCATGGTGTGCTGGCCAAAGTGTTGAGACCAGCGCTGCGTGAGCCATGGCGGGTGATTGAGAAAGGGCTGTCCGTGGCTGTCTGCTGCGTCTGGTTGCGGAAGCTGGCCCTGTTGTCTGGCTGCGTTTCTGAGAATTCCGTTGACCAGGCCCTGGAGTTGTTTGGGAAGTTTGGCTGCCTGTACTGCCTTCACTGCTTCGTTGACCGCAGCCGAATCGGGTATTCGATCAAGAAACATGATCTGGTAGAGGCCGATCAGCAGGGTATAACGAACAAAGGGCTTGAGTTTGGACAGGGGCTGGCGGCAGAATTTTTGCAGCAGGGTTTCCAGGTAATCCTGCTGGCGTAACACGCCGTAGGTCATGTTCATGGCCAGCTGGCGGTCGTTGGGAGCCAGGGCGTGTTGGGCGGCAAGTTCATTGAGTAGAATGGTGACGGGCTCTCGTCGTTGCTGGCGTCTGTGCAGGGTTTCGGCAGCAATGTGACGTGATGAACGTGCTGTTTTGCGGGGTTGAGTGGGCAAGATATTGTCGGGTGATTGTTTTTGAGAGTTTGGGTCGTGTCGTGTTTGAAATTGTCTGAAATTGTTACAGATTTCCTATAATAAATGAACGGACACTGTTATTCTATCAAAAAATAATTATGTAATCATTCTTTTTGTGGACATTTTCAGGGGTGGTTGCTAATATTTCGCCCTTTGATAGTAAGAGATGTTTGTAAATGCTATTCTAAAATTTAATTTGGAGAATCGAGAATGAGAAAAGTAACCTGGTCTCTTGTGGCTGTTGTTCTGACCCTTTTTATTTCCGCAAGTCTGGCTCAGGCCTCGACGAAGGACGAGGTGCAGAAACGTGGATATGTTCAATGTGGTGTTTCCACCGGCTTACCCGGATTTTCTAACCCTGATGAAAAGGGTAACTGGACTGGACTTGATGTTGACGTTTGTCGGGCTGTGGCTGCTGCCACCCTTGGCGATGCCAATAAAGTCAAATTCATTCCCTTGAATGCCAAGGAGCGTTTCACTGCCCTGCAGTCTGGCGAGATTGACATCCTCTCTCGTAATACCACCTGGACTCTGACCCGTGATTCTTCTCTGGGGCTAAATTTTGCCCATCCCAACTATTATGACGGCCAGGGGTTCATGGTTTCCAAGCGTCTTGGTGTGAAAAGCGCCCTCGAGCTTGACGGCGCCGTGGTCTGTATCCAGGCCGGCACCACCACTGAGCTTAATCTGGCTGACTACTTTACCCAGCAAAAGATGGAATACAAACCACTGGTATTCGACACTTCTGACCAGACTGTTAAAGGTTTTGAGGTTGGCCGTTGCGACGTCCTGACCAGTGATCAGTCTCAGCTCTACAGTTTGCGTATCAAGCTCGAGAAACCCGAAGATGCAGTCGTTCTGCCCGAAATTATCTCCAAGGAACCTCTGGGGCCTGTTGTCCGTCAGGGTGACGATGCCTGGTTCAATATCGTCAAATGGTCCATGTATGCCATGCTCAACGCCGAGGAGATGGGAGTGACATCTGCCAATATTGATTCTAAACGAAATGGTACTGATCCCGGCACCCAGCGCCTTTTGGGCGAAGAAGGAATCAAGGGCAGTGGTCTTGGTCTGAGCGATGACTGGGCTTATAATGTTGTTAAACAGGTCGGTAACTACAGTGAGATGTTTGAGCGTAATGTCGGTATGGACTCGCCGCTCAAGATTTCCCGTGGTCTGAACGCCCTGTGGAATCAAGGCGGTGTTCAGTACGCCCCGCCCATTCGTTAATAGCTTCGTGCAGTAACTCAGGGGGCTCCCGTTTCATACAGGGAGCCCCCCTTTTTTATTGTCTTTTGAATTATGATGGTGTCGTAACAATTCCGATCTGCCTGCTTGCGGCTCAAGCCTGCTGAACATACCCCCCTCGTATGTAATCCTCATTTTCCGAAGTACACCACATCTCGGCAGATAAATTTTTTTACCCAGCCATCCCGGTTATTGTTTTAAGCTGTAGTAATTCAGCTTGATGTCGGAAATGAACATGACACCGCGCACTGTAGCTACTCTTCAGTAGTGCCCCAGCTGCGCGAAAGAGGTCTGTATGGTGTACTGATCAGTACATGAGCAGGCCGATGACAAAGCAGATGGGGGGCTTTGTAGAGTTACTATAAGCTTATTAATTATGGGACAGACGGAACAAAAACAATCTTGGTGGAATAACGGTCAGAATCGCGCCCTGGTCTTTCAGGTAGTCTTGACGTTGGCTGTGGTGCTGTTCTTCTGGTACATCATCAATAATACCCTGCTCAATATGGAGAAACGGGGAATTGCCACCGGGTTTGGCTTTCTCTCTCAGGCCGCAGGTTTTGGCATCATTCAGCACCTGGTGGCCTACGACGAAACATACAGTTTTGGCCGCACCTTTCTGGTCGGACTGCTCAATACTTTACTGGTCGCTGTGATCGGTATCGTTTTTGCCACTATTATCGGCCTGGTTGTTGGGGTAGCACGTCTCTCCTCTAACTGGCTGATTTCGACACTGGCTGCGGTCTATATTGAGGTGTTTCGTAATATCCCGTTGCTTCTCCAGATTTTTTTCTGGTACTTTGCCGTCCTTCGTGGCTTGCCGCTGCCGCGTGGCAGCTGGGAGGTCAACGAATCATTTTTTATGAACATCCGCGGTCTGTACATTCCGCGGCCTATTTTTGAGTCAGGCTTCTCCTGGGTGATATGGGCGGTCGTGCTTGCTTTTGTCGTGGCCTTTGTGATTCGTCGCTGGGCTCGTCGACGTCAGGCCGAAACAGGCCAGCAGTTTAACAGCACCCTGGCGGGTTTGGGTGTGATCCTGATATTGCCGTTGACGGTCTTTTTTGCCGTCGGCTCTCCTCTGTCCTGGGAAGTGCCAGTTCTCAAGGGGTTTAATTTCAAGGGCGGCATGGTGGTGATACCTGAGCTCACCGCCTTGGTTGTGGCTCTGTCCATTTACACCGGGGCCTTTATCGCCGAGATTGTGCGTTCCGGAATTTTGGCTGTCAGTCATGGTCAGACGGAGGCTGCCCTGTCCCTTGGGCTTCGTCCGCGAAGGGTCTTGAGTCTGGTCGTTATTCCTCAGGCTCTGCGGGTAATTATCCCCCAGCAGACCAGTCAGTATCTGAACCTGGTCAAAAACTCGTCTCTGGCGACGGCTATCGGCTATCCTGACCTGGTTTCAGTCTTTGCCGGTACCACTCTCAATCAGACCGGCCAGGCCATGGAGGTCATTGCCATGACCATGGGTGTCTATCTCTTCATCAGCTTGACCATCTCGGCCTTGATGAACTGGTATAATAAAAAGAAAATGTTGATTGAACGTTAATTATGACTGTTTATACCAAATCATCTTCGGCTGACCTGTTGCCGCCGGTCAGTTCGGTGGGCGTTATCGGTTGGGTGCGACAGAATCTTTTTTCTTCGGTCGGCAGTTCCCTGATGTCCCTGTGCGCTCTTTATCTCCTCTATATGACTGTGCCACCGGCCATTAACTGGGCCTTTATCGATGCCGACTGGTTTGGCATGGATCGGGATGCCTGTACCAGTGGTGGTGCCTGTTGGGTCTTTGTCACCGTGCGAATCAATCAGTTCCTGTTTGGTTTTTACCCATCGTCTGAGTACTGGCGGGTGGTTCTGGCGTTTTCCATCGCCGGTATCCTTGTGGCCTGGCTGCTGGTGGACCGGGCTCCTTATAAGGGGTTTGTCGGTCTGATCACTTTAGTTGTTTATCCCATTGTGGCCTATTTTCTCTTCTATGGTGGTTTGGGACTGGAGGTCGTTGAGACCCATAAATGGGGCGGCCTGATGCTGACCTTGATCCTGGCAACTATTGGTATGGTTTGCGCTTTGCCCTTAGGGATCATTCTGGCCCTGGGGCGGCGTTCTTCCATGCCTATTGCCAAGTCTTTTTCAGTGATTTTTATTGAGTTCTGGCGTGGAGTTCCGCTGATTACAGTTCTGTTCATGTCTTCGGTCATGTTGCCCATTTTCATGCCCGAAGAGATGCAGATCGACAAACTGCTGCGGGCCCTGATCGGCATTATCTTTTTTCAGTCCGCCTATATGGCGGAGGTTGTCCGTGGTGGTCTTCAGGCCATTCCCAAAGCCAGTATGAGGCGGCTGAGGCCCTGGGACTTTCTTACTGGAAGTCGATGATTCTGATTATTCTTCCTCAGGCGCTGAAGCTGGTTATCCCGGGGATTGTCAATACCTTTATCGCTCTGTTCAAGGATACTACGCTGGTTTTGATTATTGGCCTGTTTGATCTGCTGGCTGTGGTTCAATCCGCCTTCGCCGACCCTAAATGGCTTGGTTATTCGGTGGAGGGTTATGTTTTTGTTGCAGGCATCTACTGGGTGTCCTGTTTTGCCATGTCTCAATATTCACAGCGTCTTGAGCAGAAGCTGAATACCGGACATGCACGGATGTAAGGGCCTGCTGGGGCCAACTGTCTTGAAATGATTGACCAGGAATAACAATGAATAACAGTCAGGAAAAACGTACAGTTTCCAATGAGGTCATGGTTGAGTTGAACGGCGTGCACAAATGGTACGGCGACTTTCATGTTCTCAAGGATATTAATCTCAAGGTCTATAAGGGTGAGCGGATTATTATCTGCGGCCCGTCCGGCTGTGGAAAATCAACACTTATCCGCTGTATGAACCGGCTCGAAGAGCATCAGCGTGGCGATATCATTGTCGGTGGCGTGACACTTGACGATGATCTGAAGCATATTGACAAGGTTCGACGCGATATTGGTATGGTCTTTCAGCAGTTCAACCTCTTTCCCCATCTTACTGTTCTTGAAAACTGCTGTCTGGCTCTGATCTGGGTGCAGAAAAAACCCCGCAAAGAGGCTGAAGCAATTGCCATGCAGTTTCTCGAACGAGTGCAGATTGCAGAACAGGCCCTGAAGTATCCGGGCCAGCTTTCAGGGGGGCAGCAGCAGCGTGTGGCCATTGCCCGGAGTCTGTGCATGAATCCGTCGGTCATGCTCTTTGATGAGCCGACCTCAGCCCTTGATCCTGAGATGATCAAAGAGGTGCTGGACGTTATGGTTGATCTGGCTCGTGAGGGAATGACCATGTTGTGCGTGACCCATGAAATGGGTTTTGCCAAGACTGTTGCCAATCGGGTTTTGTTTATGGACGCGGGTGAGATCATAGAGGAAAATGAGCCGAACGAGTTCTTCGATAACCCGCAGTCAGATCGGACAAAGCTCTTTTTGAGTCAAATTCTGTAGGGGCTGGACAGGTGATGTGTTTCAGTGATATTCTCAAACTGTACTCATTCTTTTGATGAACAGGAGGGGATATGGCGAAGCGTCTTGTGGTGAAAATTGTTTGCTGTCTGTCGTTGCTGACTGCGTTGAGTATGAATGTCCAGGCGGCTGAGCCTGTTGAGGAGAAGTCGGATCAGCCTGGAGCCTGGCAGAAGGCCGGGCAGGAAGTAACTGAGGCTGCTCAGGCAGTGGGGAAGGCAGGCAAGGAGTCTTCAATCACGATCTGGGAGAAGACGAAAGAGGTCAGCTCAGAGACCTGGGATAAAACCAGGGAAGTCGGTGGTGCCGTCAAGGACAGGAGTGTTGAGGCCGGAAGTGAGGCGGCCGATAAAACCAAAGAAGGTACCGGCAGTCTCTGGCAGCGAACCAAGGATGGTACAGCCAGGCTTTGGCAAAAGACCAAGGGCAAGATTCATGATCTGACCACTCCAAAGGAATAACACGAACGGGTCTCGTCGTCGTGCGCACCGGACTGAAAAAGGCCGGAGAGAGCATCTGCTCTTTCCGGCCTTTTTTTTGTGTGGATTAAAAAATTGGTTCCATCTCTGAAATATCAGCTGGCCTGTTCCAGGGCTACGGCCACGGATACTGTGGCTCCAACCATGGGGTTGTTCCCCATACCGATCAATCCCATCATCTCCACATGGGCCGGTACTGATGATGAACCGGCAAACTGGGCGTCGGAGTGCATCCGGCCCATGGTGTCGGTCATGCCGTAGGAGGCGGGGCCTGCGCCCATGTTGTCCGGGTGGAGAGTTCGACCGGTGCCGCCGCCAGAGGCTACAGAGAAGTAACGCTTGCCCTGCTGGACGCATTCCTTCTTATAGGTTCCGGCCACCGGGTGCTGGAAGCGCGTGGGGTTCGTGGAGTTGCCGGTGATGGAGACATCGACTCCTTCCAGATGGTTAATGGCTACGCCTTCACGCACATCATCAGCTCCGTAGCAGTTGACCTTGCTGCGCTCGCCGTCAGAATAGGCCTTCTTCCTGACCACGGTGAGTTCGCTGCCGGCGTAGTCAAACTTGGTCTCCACGTGAGTGAAACCGTTGATTCGTGAAATGATATGAGCGGCATCCTTGCCCAGGCCGTTGAGGATAACCCGCAGCGGTTCTGTGCGGACCCTGTTGGCGGAACGGGCAATGCCGATGGCTCCTTCGGCTGCGGCAAAAGATTCATGCCCTGCGATGAAGGCAAAGCACTTGGTCTCTTCCCGCAGAAGCATGGAGCCCAGGTTTCCGTGTCCGATACCCACCTGACGATGGTCGGCCACGGAGCCTGGGATACAGAAGGCCTGAAGACCTTCCCCTAAAGTGACTGCAATATCCACGGCCAGGGTCTGTCCCTTCTTTATGGCGATTGCAGCACCCAGTGTATAGGCCCAGCAGGCGTTTTCAAAACAGATGGGCTGAACCCCGCGCACGATGGTGTCCACATCGACCCCGTATGCGTCGCATAGATCCTTGGCTTCGGCCAGGTCTTTTATTCCGTATTTTTTCAGCACCGGCGTGATCTGATCGATCCGTCGCTCGTAGCTCTCAAATAATGCCATGGCGTTTCTCCCTATTCCTTGCGCGGATCAATGGTTTTGACAGCATCGGCGAAGCGGCCATATGTGCCGGTGGCGTTGAGTAGGGCCAGGCCCGGATCGTCGCCTTTTTTGATGGCGTCCATCATCCGTCCCAGATGGACAAAACGGTAACCGATGATCTCGTCATCTGCATCCAGGCCCAGTTCCATGATATAGCCCTCGGTTACATCCAGGTAACGCGGGCCCTTGGCCTTCGTGCCGTAAGTGGTACCCACCACTGAGCGTAAGCCCTTGCCGAGATCTTCGAGTCCTGCGCCGATGGGTAGGCCACCTTCTGAAAAGGCGGTCTGGCTGCGGCCGTAGACAATCTGGAGGAAGAGCTCGCGCATGGCGGTGTTGATGGCGTCACAGACCAGATCCGTGTTCATGGCCTCGAGAATGGTTTTGCCGGGCATGATCTCTGCGGCCATGGCCGCGGAATGGGTCATGCCTGTACAGCCGATGGTCTCGATCAAGGCCTCTTCGATAATCCCGTCTTTGATGTTGAGGGTGAGCTTGCAGGCTCCCTGGTGTGGCGCGCACCAGCCTACACCGTGGGTCAGTCCGCTGATGTCCTTGACTTCACGGGCCTGGGTCCAGCCGCCCTCCTGCGGGATGGGCGATGGGCCATGATTGGTCCCTTGGGCCACAGGACACATCTCTTGTACTTCTGAAGAGTATTGCATGTGCTGCTCCTTGCTGAAAATGAACGGGGAATCTCCCCGAATCAAGATGATGGATTTCTATTGTAGAGTGAAATTGATGGGGGAATATAGTTACCACAAAAGAGGGGATGGGAACAGGGAAAAGGGAAAAAAGAACAAATGACGAACAGTGTTTCTGCTTTTTATTGGTTCAACTGCTATTGTTTCTGGCCGGTCAGGAGGAAGATGGGGAACGAGCGGGACTGACCTGCGTCATCTTCTTTGATGATCTGATAGACCTCTTTGCTTTCGGCTTGCTTCATGCCAAGATCCGTCAGTGTGTGAACCAGTTGCTGGCTGTCAAAGCCGTGATGCTTTACACCCTGGGCCTCAGAGCTGTGAAATGAACCATCCTCGGCTTCAAGGTCGGCCACGGCCAGCAGACCTCCGGTATTGAGCATCTCAACAAAGCGTTGCAGGACAAGTTTGCTCTGTTCAATGTGATGCAGGGTCATGGAACAGAAGATCAGATCAAATTGATCAGGGCAGTTCTCCTGGCTGAGGTCAAGGCGTATGGGGGTGACATTATTGATCTGTTCGCGTGTGATCTTCTCCTGCAGGGTAGTGAGCATTCCCTCAGAGGTGTCGGCCGCTGTAAGATGTCCCAGGCGGGATGCAAGGGACAGGCCCACAAGGCCAGTGCCGCACCCATACTCCAGGGCATTCATCTTCCGGGTCAGGGGGAGTTCGCCGATGGCTTGGCTGATGGCCCGGGCCAGTTTGACCCGTCGTTGCTTCTTGTCCCAATCCTGGGCCGCCTGATCAAAGTGCTTGGTTTCTGTGCTCATTGTATCTCTGTGCTGCCTTTTTTGAATGTGTAATGTCTATTGCCGGATGTGTAGCAATATTAAGGGCGGTTGTGGAAATTATTTATCTAAAACCAGGATTGCGCTCAAGATTGTATCCTCGGATGATCGACTCTATCCCTGCGGTAAAATTTTTCGCACGCATCGGTATTGAGCGAAAATCCTCATATTTCAAAGTCCCCTACAGTTTACTGATTCTGTCAAACAGGTGGCCGTCGGCCTCGATCTTGCTGCGGTTGCCGATGATTGTGCGATGGCCGTGTTTGACCATCTGTTCCAGGGCCGGGGCAAAAGAGCGCAGGTCTGCAGCTGTTGTGTTGATGATCTCGCTGATCCTCTGTTGTTTGTCGTCGACTGTGATCCCGCTTAAGTACTCGTTGCGGGCCGTGGCTCCGCGCCCGGCTGGTCCTTGGTGCGGGGTGAAGTTGCCGTAGGTGCCGATGATCAACTGTTCCAGGACCTGGGGCTGGATGTCAAGTTTGGTGACTGCCGCCGGGATGGAGAGATAGCTGTCATAGGTCTTGTTGACCTGGGGGTCACGGTAGCTGATAAATGCCATGTTGCCGCTGATGTGGCTGAACTGGATGAAGCAGCCGTAGGCCCCGCCCATCTGCCGCACCGTATTCCAGAGAAAGTCGCGGCTGAGATAGTTTTTCAGGACTTCAAACTGCCCTTTGTAGCCTTTCCCATCTGGAAAGAGATTGCCGGCCAGGACTGCGAAGACCACCTCGGCTGAATTGATCAGGGCCTCGTGTGCCACTAGGCCATCGATGCTGATTGTCTGTGGGGTCAGTGCCTTTGTGCCCAGGGCGTCCATGAGGCAGCTGCCATGTTCTGCAAAGCGGCTGACCTGTTCCTGGTCAGCGGTGATGTTCAGGAGCAGATTGTCACGGTTGAAGATGATCCCGGCCAGTTCCTGGAGGATGCCCAAGAATTCGTCTTCCCGGCTGGCGTAGTCACGGGAGAGCTCGAGTTCCTTGCGGTAGTTGGTGACCCCTGTTGTCAGTTCATTCAATATCCCGGCCTGGCTCAGGTGGGCAAAGGCCAGGGCGCTGGCCAGGCTGTAGCCCTCGCTCTGGGCGTTGTGCTCAGACCAGGCGCATTCACGCAGTACGATCTCGCGGATGCGGGTACGGTCGTTTATGGCCGGGGCGTTAAAGACCTCGGCCATGAGCTGCAGGGCCTGCTCCTGGTATTCGGGCAGGCATTTCATTTGGAACCAGAGGACAGGCCGGGTGGCCTTCGGGTCTCTGGCCTGGGTGTAATTGTTGAGATCATGGGAGAAATCGCCGGTGCAGGTCCCAAGCTCCCGGGCGAACTGGCGATAATCTTTGTTCCGGGTGCCGACCTCGGTGATAATGGTGGCAAACAGGTTGACATAGGGCAGGAGGCGAGCCGGAACGGCCGAGATGTCAAAACCCATGCTCACGTAAGAAATCTGTTTGGTGGGCAGGGCGCTGACCAGAACCTCGGTGTTGAACATGCTGCTCGGAGTCACCGCGTGAAAATCGATCTTGCGTTCCAGGTCACTGAGTGTGAGGCGGGGGAGCAGAGCCAGGGTCTCGCTGCTGTTGGGGGTCTGCTGTGCGGCCATCATCTCCTGGGTGCGTTGGATCAGGGCTTCTCGCCCCTGTGTGTCCAGGGCTGCGGCGTGGTCTTGCAGGCGCTTTTCTTCGATAGCCTTGATCTGGGCTCCTTTTGCTGGGTCCGGACTCAGGGTTACCACCACAGTGGCTTTATTTTCCAGGAGATAGTCTCGGATCAGGGTCTCGAAATAGCTTTCTTCCAGAGCCTTGCGGCGGATGGACCGGAAGAGTGGCTCCAGGGTCAGAGACTCAAAGGGGTCAGTGTTGTACTTGAAGGCGGGCATGACCCGGCCGATGAGGTCAAGGCCGCGCTGGGCTCGGCTTGCCTCTTCGCGCAGGGAGAATTCGAATTTGTTGAGTTCCGAGAGCAGCAGGTCGCGCTCGAGCCCGTTTTCGATCATGCTGGTCAGGGCCTCTTTGTACAGGGCCAGAAACTGGTCGCGATGTTCGGGCTCGCTCCCCACCAGGTAGGTGATCATGAAGGTCCTGGCGCTGGAGGTGGAGAGGTAGAGGCCGCCAAAATCCTTGCACAGGCCGCTGGCGATGATGGTGTTTTTGAGTGGCGAGGCATCCGAGTTGAAAAGGATATTGGCGATCACCTGGAAGGCGGCATTTTCTTCATGTCGATCCACGGTGGAGACCCGGGAGCCCACGGCCAGGAAGGTTTTTTCTGTCAGATCTGGGGAGTCAACACCATAACGGTCTTCGATGTACTGGAGTTGATGCGTATCCTCTCCCGGTGTGATCAGGGCGCGCTGGCTGGCCTCTGGGAACTTATTGAGGAAGTTGTTGTGCAGGTGATTCAGCTCATCGGCCAGCTGTGCGTCGCCGTAGAGGAAGAAGACCGCATTTGAGGGGTGATAATGTTCGGCGTGAAAGGAACAGAAGTCCTCATAGCTCAGGTCCGGGATCCGTTCGGGGTCGCCACCGGACTCATGGGCATAGGTGGAGCCGGGCATCAGGGCGGCGAAGATATGGTGGAAGAGGAGGCGGGTGGGGTTGGAGAAGGCCCCTTTCATTTCGTTGTAGACCACGCCCTGGAATTGCAGGGGCGCGTCTGCCTCTTCCTGGTGATAATGCCAGCCCTCCTGTTCAAAGGTTGCGCGGCTGAGCAGGGGGTTGAGGGTGACGTCGCAGTAGACGTCCATGATGTTGTAGTATTCCTTCAGATTACGAGTGGCGAAGGGGTAGTATGTGACATCTGATCCAGTCATGGCGTTGAGGAATGTCATCAGACCGCCTTTGTTGATCTCACCAAAGACATCCTTGACCGGATATTTTTTTGAGCCCATGAGTACGGAGTGTTCGAGGATGTGAGCCACGCCGGTGGAGTCGGTGGGGACGGTGTGAAAGGCTACGGCAAAGGTCTTGTTGTGGTCCTGGTTCTTGATGGCAACGACCGGACAGCCAATGGCTGTATGCTCCAGAAGCAGGACGTCGGCGTCGATTTCGGAGATGTATTCCTGGCGCTTGAGGGTGTAGGCCTCGGGGATGATAAACTGTTTTGTTGTCATGGGTTAGGTGATTTTGGTTGAATCGAGAATAAGAGTGACAGGCCCATCATTGATGAGCTCCACTTGCATGTGGGTCTGGAATTTTCCGCCGGCAACAGGGATGCCTTGTTGTTGGACGCGGTCGATAAACTGGAGATAGAGCTGTTCCGCAAGCTCTGGCGGGGCTGCCTCAGAGAAACCGGGCCGCCTGCCTTTGCGGCAGTCACCGTACAAGGTGAACTGGGAGACTATCAGCATGGAGCCGCCAGTGTTGAGCAGGGAGCGGTTCATCCTGCCCTCCTGGTCTTCAAAGATTCTCAGGTTGCAGACCTTGTCCACCAGCCATTCCATATCCTGTTTCTCGTCGTTTTTATGAATGCCAAGTAGGATCAAGAGGCCGGGGCCGATGCTGTTGATGAGGTTCTGGTCAACGCGGACCGAAGCCTGGTTGACTCGTTGGATGACTGCTCGCATATCTGGATGGTGGAAGTGTTGAGACTGTTCAGCATTCTGTACAGACGAAGGAGTATCATATAAATGAGTAAAGTAAACTTTTTTTGTATAATCTGCTTGGTTTTTTGGGCCGGGAGTTGCTGCACGGTGGTGCAAGTTCAAAGGTGGCCCGGGAGGTTGTTTGCTGCGTTGGACGGGATATATCCAGGTCCTGTTTTTTGTTGTGGTGGTGAGGGGACAAGAAAGGGGTTGCTCCAGTAACGCAGGAACAACCCCTTTCTTGCTTTTGCTTGGTTGGAGCTTGTGGCTCAGGCGGCCAGGTTGGATTTGTGTTTGAGGGGGATGACCCGATTGATCTTCTTGGGCACCAGGCCGTTGGACATAAAAGCTGAGCATTGTTTACGTTTTTCAAAAGGGCAGTCGGTGATATTCCAGCAGGGGGTGTATTTGAGCAGCTTCTTGATGGCGGCGATGGAAACCCCGTGGCTGTGGATCATTTCGCGCAGGCAGCCTACCCATTTCAGGTCGTCCATGGTGAAGTAGCGCCATTGACCTTTTCGTGCCGGGGTGATCAGGCCCTCTTCCTCGTAGATACGGAGGGTGCGGGGGTGGATGTCGAGCATCTCGGCGGCAATTCCGATGGTGAAGATGGCTTTGTCGTCTGTATACATTTCAGACTCCTTGTTTTTGGCCCGGGCTCGCTGGGAGCCCGGGTGGTTTGGCTGAGTTGCTGGGGATCAGTGGTGTCCGTTGGTCTCGAAGGCCTTGCCGAAGAAACGCTCGCCCAGGAGGAAGCCGAGTCCGAGGACTCCGATGCCGCCGAAGACCAGTGAAAATTCTGCGGCTGAAGGCATGTAGGAGAAGTATGTGGGCAGTTCGTCAAAGCCGCGGTAGATGGGGACGATCTCGCCTGCGGCAACCATGTTGTAGCGGGAGAAGAACTGACCGACTAAGACCATCAGGGCAGCAGTGGACATGGCCTGGATGGAGTTGAGTCTGGTGACCATCAGCAGGGCAAAGGGGATGAGCAGTCCGATTGTGATTTCAAAGAGCCAGAAGTTGATGGCCAAAGGGCCGCTGATCAGTGCTTGGGCAGCGAGAATGGTCTCTTCTGAGCCGACCAGGGCGTTAATATACTTCCAGGCGGTGGCGATGGAGATCAGGAAGAGCATCAGGCCCATGACCTTACCGGCAGTTTGCATGGCTTCAAAGGTTGTTTTGTTCATCTCGCTGCGTCGGAGCAGTTGGGCATAGTGGGTGAAGATGATGATGGCTGCGGCACCGGAGAGAAAGGCGCATCCGAGAAAGAAGATGGGAAGCTGTGATCCGTACCAGAAGGGGCGGGCGTTGAGAGATGCAAAGACTGCTCCCAGATTACTGTTGGCAGAGGCTTCAGCGACGGCACCCATGACACCGAGGATCACTGCGGTGGAGTATTTTTTGGTCAGGATCAGGTAGAATTCAACGAGCATGAAGCCTACGGCCATCCCGTACAGAGTCCCCATCCACCAGATATTCGAGGTCAGATTGGGGAAGAAGACGTTTCCTATGGGCATCCGCCAGGGGTTTTCAATTTCGAGGCCGATAACGGTGAAGGCGCCCATGATTGCGGCGATAGAGAGCCATACCATCCGGTTGCCCAGAGGGGCCAGTTTATTGCCGCCGAAAATGTGACTCATGGCGGCGAGCAGACAGAGGCCGGTTGATATAATGGCGAAGAAGGCGTACACACCAATGAGCATGCCCCAGGGCATCTCGCGTGTGTTGGCAAATGCATGGTGATGTCCAACTGTCTGGGCATAAATACCACCGGCGACGCCGATGAGAATAAAGCCGGCCATCAACAGCATGAGCTTGTTGAAGAGAGGTGTGGCAATCCGGAGCTCGGCATTTGCGGAGAGTGAGAGTTCGTTAGTCATGGTGTCCTCCAAGGAAAAGCGGTTCGTTTGATGTGAGTGTTATAGAGTATGATTACTTTTTGCTTTCTGGGTGGCAAGCTCGGGCTCGGGGGCCTCGCCTTGGCTTTGGCGCAAGCTGTAGATTGCGATGATGGCAATAGGGGCGGCGAAAGGTCCGAGGAAAACGAACAGGGTCAAGGCCAGGATGAACCAAAAACCCTCGCTGATCTGTTTTCCGTGCTGGCTGATAAATTCGCGAATGGTGAGTGTCTGGTTGGAAGCTGTGTTCTGGGTTGTCATGATGATCTCCTTCTCTGGGCAGGCTGTTGGTGTGCTGCCGATTGTCTTTGCCTTTGTTATAGCAAGGTCTGTGCCATTTTGAAGAGATTGGGGTATGCGATGGGAGTATTTTGCGCTAACCACTCGAAGTGGTGTTGTAAAATATATTGCAAGAAAGTGTGTTTAAGCTTTGTTGGTAGAAATTCATTACAACAAAACTCCCACCAATGACGCATTGTGCGTCATTGGTGGGAGTTTTGTGTGGCGCACAATGCGTCATTGGTGCTAATTGGCCGTATTGTCTTGATGTTGTACGGTTTTTTCTTTGTTGTTGGGCTTGAACTTGCGCTGTGTTTGCGTTACTGGTCGTGGGGTGAGGGTGATTTTGGCTGCGAAAAAAGAGACTGTATCCCTGTTTTGCTGGGGGTTGGAGCTGATGTGGGCGCATGTCGCGCCTTTTGTTTTTTTTATGGGCTGGCTGTTTGGTCTTGTGCCTGTGTTTTTGTGAAGAGTTCAACCGTGTGGCTTTTTGTTAAGCGGCTGATTTTATAATATGATATTGCTTTGCTGTTGGCGGTCGTTTTTGTGATGGGCGTATTTTGCGCATTGCACCTGTGGTTGGGTTGTCAGTCGTTTTTGTAGAGGGGGTGTGGTTCGTGAATGGCGGTTGATGGTCTGGAGCGGAACGCGTGGGTGTGTGAGGGTGACAAAGAAGGGTGTTTGGGCGGAAACAGGCGTGTTTTGTGCCAAATTGTACGGCGTCTTACAGGTTTTTCAGGTCGAAATCGGGTTGCAGGTCAGCGGCTTCATAGATCAGGGCCTTGAGCTGGTCTTTGATTTCGTGGCTGGGAGGGATGGGTGAGAGGAGCGGGAGTAATTTGTCAACCGGGTTGGGCGGGGTCAGGTGCATTCGGTCCTGCATGGCCTCGGTACTACCCTGGTTTGGCGGGGTTGTCATGGCACCACTGGATTCGCCGTCCATATTGCGCAGAAAAAGCATGATGCCGCTGATGTCATTTTTACGATAGAAAAGCTCGATCTCCTCTTTGATGGTTTCCTGGTCAGAGGCCAGGGCTGCGAACTGCTCTCGATATTCGTCGATGTGTTCTCCCAGGGAGTCATAAAAAGACAGGAAGAGGTTGCGCAGGCGCCATTTGCGGGTCAGGCCGGGGAAGTCGAGACCGCTCAGAACCCGTTTGCGGATGGTTGGTGATTGGTTGATATAGGGGTCGTGGAACAGGGTTTCGTCAAGGCCGGTGAGTTGGAGGAATTGTTGGATCAAGCGTTCATCGTGGAGCAGGACGTAAAGACGGATCAGCGCGAGGCCGATGGTCTTTTCCAGTTTCAGGGTCTGTTCGATGATGTTCTGTTGGTAGAGGTCTGTGTCTTCTTCGATGATCCGGCGGAAGCCGAAATAGCGGTCGGCAATTTCTTTTTTTACCTCAAAGGCAAGAAGTTTGTTAAGATCATCCATGGTCGTGATGGTGAAGCGTAAGTGGTTAATTTAAGCCAAGGTCGCAGGGGGTGTGCGGGCGATCCTGTAGTCTATTGTCAGTATAGCCTTTTCCGACATGGTATGCATCTTTCTTTGTGATTGTTTGGTCAGTTTGGAAGAAATGGAAAGAGTTCAGAGGGGAACTGCGCGGTTGCCTTTCGTTTTGAGGGGGTCAGGTGGGACACAGCGATACATTTGAAGAGGTTAAGGATCGGGTCAAGGATGCCTCGGACATCGTTCGCATCATTGGCGAGAATGTTGAGTTGAAAAAGGCTGGGGCTCGTTATTTGGGGCTCTGTCCGTTTCATGGTGAAAAGACCCCATCGTTTTCGGTACACCCCGGCCAGCAGTTTTTTCATTGTTTTGGCTGTGGTGAGTCGGGTGATGTCTTTTCGTTCATGATGAAGTATCATAGTTTCGATTTTCCTGACGCGCTCAAGGAGTTGGCGCGACGATCGCAGATCGAATTGCCCGAGCGCACCTCCTCGCCAGCCCAACAGGAACGTGACCGGCAGCGGCAGGCCATGTTTGCTGTGAATCTTGAAGCTGCAAACGTCTTTCGCGATTGTCTTTTGAAGTCCCCGGGAGCTGTGCGGGCTCGTCGTTATCTTAAAGAGCGGGGT
>JACNLK010000046.1 GCA_014381505.1 Candidatus Desulfatifera sulfidica
GTCATGCTTAAACGACTGTCACCGGCAAGATTAGATACCCCCTCAGGGACGCTGTAAAACATGTCACTTCCAGCCACACTTCCCCAGGTAAATGCCAAGGGAAATCCCTGATTGGCTTCGGTTCGAACAAACTGCATGCCGGGGGAATCCTCACCTGACTCCTCACGGAAGTCGCTCAGGACAAAACTCCGCAGAGTACCACCATCTTCTGAAATCACTGCCTGATAAAGATCAGTTTCTACTGTAATATTGCGAGCTTCACGATCCGGACGCACTGTCTGCCCCTGAGCAGGAAACTCCGTTGGACTGGTCAGCGTTTTCGTCGAGGCAGGAAAAACAGGGGCATCCGCAACCTGGGCAACAGGCTGTTCCGCCACCTCCACAGGGGCAAATCCGACGAAAAAATACTGATAGCCAATGAGGATCAAAAAGGAAATAACAATAGCCAATAACGCGCGATAAATATCCATGGATTTACTCGTGGTAAAATTCAGGTAGATTGCAAGACAAGATCACCGGTTTACAGCCGGATAACACAAGGGCATGAACCGAGAGAGAAAGCTGGTTGCAGATGTCAGCGGACCGGGTCATGACCGCCACGACAAAAAGGATGACAGCGAAGAATACGCCAGAGGGCCATCAAAGTGCCACGCCAGACGCCATGACGCTCAAGGGCTTCAATGGCATAAGCGGAACAGGTGGGGACAAAACGACAACTGGGCGGCAGCCAGGGAGAGATCACCAACTGATAGCCTTTAATCATTCCCTGCAGGATAGCTTTGACCACCAAGCTGATGCGTTTCATATCAGTCTCCGAGAATCACTTTCGCATGACCAGACCGGACACCATCTCATTGACCTGAGACAAGCCGGAAGAGATCCAATCGGGACGAACGGTCATTACTATATCCGACTGCTGGGGATACAAATCGCGACGAAGGCGAAATGACTCCCGGATCAGCCGTTTGATCCGGTTACGACGCACAACTCCCCGGAGCTGACGATGGATACTGATTCCAAGCCTGCTGTGTCCAAGATTATTGCCGTAAATGATCAAACTGAATCCATTGCCGTGCAGACGTTTGCCTTGCCTGTAGACCTGATCAAACTCCCAGCCCTTACGCAATAAATCGGACTTGGGAAGCTTGAAGCTGCCCACTTCAATCAGGCTGACAGACGTGTGCGGCCCTTGGCCCGACGTGCATTCAGAATGGCCCGACCCGCTTTGGTGCTCATTCGGAGACGAAATCCGTGGGTACGTTTACGCTTCAAGTTACTCGGCTGAAAAGTGCGCTTGCTCATGACTCAACTCCCAATCCATGCATATGCATGATTTTTTTCATTCAATAACAACAGGATAAACCTACACGATTCATTGACTGATCCATCCCGACCGATGGGACCGCGCCGCTGCGAACAGGTCCTTCCTGCACGGCACCCCAAAAACTACAAAAGAAAATTATTAACCACAAAACCTACTCCCTGTCAAACATTTTCGAGTCGGGCAGGGGCCTGTCACTTGCGCAACTGACACGGCTATGCTAATCTTTTTTAACAAAATTTACGAAGTACAGCCATCATAAACTCACCCTTTCTTCTCAACCTTTCAACACTATGACCATCACCCACTACTCAGATATCGACTGGCAGCAACTGTGGGAAAATGCTCGGAAGCAAAAGTCCTGGACCAGCAAAAAAGCCACCGACTGGGACAAAAAAGCACCTTCCTTTGCTCGACGCAATCGCTCCTCAGCTTACATCGATCTGCTCATGGCCAAACTGCCACTCTCCCCGGAGCTGACGGTACTCGATGCCGGTTCAGGCCCTGGCACCTTGTCCATCCCCATGGCAGGCCATGTAAAAAAGGTTACTGCCCTCGATTACTCAACCGGAATGCTTACTCTCCTGAACCAGGAATGTCATGCACAGAACATCACGAATATTCGCCCGGTACATGCATCATGGGAGGACGACTGGCAGGCCCACAACATTGGAGTTCACGACCTGGCCATCGCTTCACGCTCGCTTGCGGTAGACGACCTCAAAACTGCGCTGCACAAGCTCAACGAACATGCCTCACAAGCGGTGTATATTACGGATCGCATCGCCCCAACCCCCTTTGACCCGGCTGCTTTTGCAGCCATTGGCCGCACATTCGAATCTGGGCCCGACTACATCTATACACTCAACACCCTTTACTCCATGGGTATTCACGCCAATGTCGAAATCCTGGCTCTCCAACGGGACATGACCTTCCCGGACTTCGAGCACGCCCTGGACTCCTACCGTTGGATGATCAAAGACCTGAACACAATCGAAGAACAAAAACTGGCCACCTACATCCGCTCCCTGATCATCAAACAGGACAATGAGCAAATCACCATCCAACGCAAACACGCCCCGTGCTGGGCTCTGATCTGGTGGAACAAAAGCCGGCTCTCATAACGTATAAAAGCAAAAACTTGCTGACACAGACAAACTGAACTGAATACTATGGACACACTCAACAATTACGACATCGTCGTCATCGGCGCCGGACATGCCGGTTGTGAAGCAGCACTTGCAGCCGCCCGCATGGGCTGCAGGACATTGGTCACAGTGATCAATGTCGACACCATCGGCGCCATGTCCTGCAACCCGGCCATCGGCGGTCTGGCCAAGGGTCATCTGGTACGAGAAATTGACGCCCTGGGCGGTGAAATGGGCAAGAACATTGATGCCACCTCGATCCAGTTCAGACGCCTGAACACCAGCAAAGGTCCAGCAGTTCGCTCCTCACGAGCCCAGGCGGATCGACTCCTCTATCGTTTACGGATGAAAGCGGTCATGGAGGCTCAGGAAAATCTCGATATCAGCCAAACGGTCGTTGACTCACTCATGATTGAAGAGGGTCGAATTGTCGGGGTTCGCACGTCGCTCGACGAAGAAATTCGCACCAGGGCCGTGGTTGTAGCCACCGGAACTTTCCTGAACGGCCTGATCCATATTGGCCTCAAAAATTTCCCGGCTGGACGCATGGGGGACACCCCCTCCACCAGCCTGGCTGGCTGGTTCAAAGAGACAGGGTTTTCCATGGGTCGCATGAAAACCGGAACCGTACCCCGGATTGACGCGGCCAGCATTGACTACTCCGAACTCGAAGCCCAGCACAGCGACCAGCCGCCGGCCCATTTCTCCTTCAGCAGCAGCGGAGACTACACACTGGAACAACGCCCCTGCCACATCACCTACACCAATGCGGCCACCCATGACGCCATCCGGGCCGGAATTGACAAGTCCCCCATGTACAGTGGAATCATTGAAGGCGTGGGCGCACGCTACTGTCCCTCCATTGAAGACAAGGTAATGCGCTTCCCGGAGAAAGATCGCCACCAGGTCTTTCTCGAGCCCGAGGGTCTGGACACAACCGAGGTATACCCCAATGGCCTGCCCACCAGCCTGCCCCTTTCCACCCAGATTGCCATGCTCCGCAGCATCAAAGGACTGGAGCAGGTACGAATCATCCGCCCGGGTTATGCCATTGAATATGATTACATCGACCCCCTGGAGCTAAAACCATCGCTGGAAACGAAGCGAACCCCGGGCCTGTTTCTGGCAGGACAAATCAATGGAACATCAGGCTACGAAGAGGCCGCAGCCCAAGGGCTGATGGCGGCAATCAATGCAGTGCACCTGGTGCGCGGCCAGGAACCGCTGATACTCGACCGATCTCAAGCCTACATCGGAGTTCTGATCGACGACCTGGTGACCCTTGGTACCAAGGAGCCTTACCGCCTGTTCACCTCACGGGCCGAATACAGACTCCTGCTTAGAGAAGACAACGCCGACAGCCGGCTCTCAGCCATTGGCCATGAAATCGGCCTGCTCAGCGACAAGGAATTCATCCGCTTTCAAAGCAAAGAAAAGGCTAGGATCAACGGGATCAAACTCCTGGAATCAATCTTTGTCACACCCTCGACCACCCTCAACGAGGGGCTGGCCACCATGGACTCTGCCCCGCTCAAACAGAAATGTTCACTGGCCGACATCCTCCGCCGCCCGGAACTGACCCTTGACCATCTCGCTGATCTGGCCCGCCTGACTTTGGACGATGAGACCCAAGTCGCTGTGGCCCAACTGGCCACATCCTCATCCCGTGATGGTGTGCAACTGCAAATCAAGTTCCAGGGTTATATCAAGCGCCAAAATGAGCAGGTGGCCCGCTTTCAGAAAATGGAGCATGTGGGCCTCCCTGACGACATGGACTACAGTTCCCTGTCAGGTCTCTCAACCGAGGTGGTGGAAAAACTGAGTCGCATCCAACCCCGAAGCCTGGGGCAGGCCTCACGCATCTCCGGAATCACGCCAGCCGCAATCTCCATCCTCCAGGTTCATCTCAAAAAGAGAACAGGGGGCACCGTTCAACCATGATCCCCTTCCCAAACATTGACCCGGTGATCTTTGGCATTGGCCCTCTACAGGTCCGCTGGTACGGACTGATGTATATCCTGGGCTTTGCCGCCTGCTATTTTCTGGTCCAAAAACAGATCCGCCACCATAACTGCCGGGACCTGGCCCCTCACTTTGAAAACCTCAACCTGCTCCTGATTCTATCGGTGGTTGTCGGTGGACGCCTGGGCTATGTCCTGTTTTATAATTTGGAGTATTACCTGCATCATCCTCTGGAAATCCTGGCCACCTGGGAGGGCGGAATGAGCTTTCACGGGGCCTGCCTCTTGGTCATCATGAGTGGCTGGTTTTTCACCCGCAGGTATGAGATCAACTTCTGGCGCGCCATTGATCTGTATATCGTCACGATTCCCATAGGCTTGGGCCTGGGACGACTGGGCAACTTTATCAACGGCGAGCTCTACGGTCGGGCCACAGATCTGCCCTGGGGCATGGTCTTTCCAGGCGGCGGCCCCATCCCGCGCCACCCCTCGCAGCTCTATGAGATGGTCCTTGAAGGACCGGTCCTGTTTCTGATCCTCTGGAGCCTGAAGGAACGACCCTGGCAAGCCGCCTCCAGCTGGGGGCACGGTCGACTCCTGGCCCTCTTTCTTCTGGGATATGGCAGCTTTCGTTTTCTGATCGAATTTGCCCGCGAACCCGATCAGCAGATCGGCCTCTTTCTGGAGACGATCTCCATGGGCCAGATCCTCAGCGGCCTGATGATCGCGGCCGGGGCCCTGATCTGGTTTACCAGGACAAGAGATCAACCCACACAGCTCATAAAACCATAACAACTCCGTACGCCAGCCCCCTCTGATCAGACCCTAATCCCTTCCTAATCATTTCCTAATTCTTGCACGCTAAGATTTTTGCTGATGAAACGCCTGCCCGCAAGGGAGGCCTGCTATAATCTTTGCGGAGCAGTCATGTCCCTGCAACTCTTTACACTTCTGGCCCTGCTGACCGTGGCCGTCTTTCTCCTGGCACGCGGCCGGGCCCGGGCCATTGAACGGCGCGTCGGCCAACGGCTCCACTCCCGTCCCGCCTACCACGGTCTGCTGGCCGCTCTATGGTGTCTGATCCCCGCCCTCCTGGTGATCCTGCTCCTTGCCGGCGGCGAGTCTCTGGTGGTGGAGCGGCTGGTAACCGCGGCATTGCCGGAATCCATGACCCAGGTCTCCGCTTTTCAATATGAACTTCTGATCAATGACATCAAGGCCCTGGCCTCGGGCAACGTGGTCTCCCGTGCTGTGACTCCGGAGCTGGAAAGTGCGGCCGCCCATTACTCCTCACTGCTCGACCGGGCCGCGATTGCCCGTTTGCTGGCCTCCATCGGCCTGGCTCTGATGGGCGCCTTCTGGATCATCGGCCGGGTTCGCCCCGATTTCCAGGCCCGTAATCAGGTGGAGAGTCTGGTTCGCGCCCTGTTGATCCTCTGCTCGGCGCTCGCAGTCCTGACCACCATCGGTATCGTACTCTCGGTCCTGTTTGAGGCAATCCGCTTCTTTCAGGCCGTCCCGATCTTTGACTTCCTGTTCGGTCTCAAGTGGAGCCCGCAGACCGCCATCCGGGCCGATCAGGTGGGTGGATCCGGCAGCTTCGGCGCGATCCCGGTCTTTGCCGGCACCCTGCTGATCTCTGCCATCGCCCTCCTGGTGGCCGTGCCCGTGGGCCTGATGTCAGCCATCTACCTTTCGGAATACGCCGGCCGCCGGTTCAGGGCCTGGGCCAAGCCCCTGCTGGAAATCCTGGCCGGGATTCCGACCGTAGTCTACGGTTTTTTCGCCGCCTTGACCGTGGCCCCGTCCTTACGCGGCCTGGGTGAATCCGTCGGGTTGCAGGTCTCGTCCGAAAGCGCCCTGGCTGCGGGCCTGGTCATGGGGATCATGATCATTCCTTTCATCTCCTCTCTATCCGACGACGTGATCAACGCCGTGCCCCAATCCTTGCGTGACGGCTCCTATGGCCTGGGCGCCACCCGTTCCGAGACCATCCGCCTGGTGATCCTGCCCGCAGCCCTGCCCGGAATCGTGGGCTCGGTCCTGCTCGCCGCCTCGCGGGCCATCGGTGAAACCATGATCGTGGTCATGGCCGCAGGTCTGGCCGCCAATCTCACCGCCAACCCCCTCCAGACGGTGAGTACGGTCACGGTTCAGATCGTGACCCTGCTGGTGGGTGATCAGGAATTTGACAGCGCTAAGACCCTGGCCGCCTTTGCCCTGGGCCTGGTCCTTTTCCTGCTGACCCTGGTCCTGAATATCATCGCTCTGGTGGTGGTGCGCCGCTACCGGGAGCAGTACGACTGAATCGATTATGCCAAACATCAACCAAAAACAGCACCGACTGGAGGAGCGGCTCGCCCGCCGCTACCGGGCGGATCGTCGCTTCCGCCGCCTGGGCCTGCTCGCGGTCTTCTTTGGCCTGGCCTGCGTGCTGCTCCTCTTTGTCTCCATCTTTTCCAGAGGCTACAGCGCCTTCTGGCAGACCCAGATCCGACTGCCATTCACCCTCACCACCGAAAGCCTGAAGATCAATAGCGCCTCGGAACTGAACCGAGCCGATTACAATGGCCTGGTCAAACAGACCCTGCGCACCCTGTTCCCCGAGGTCAAGAAGCGCCAGGAAAAGCGGGAGCTTTACGGTCTGATCTCCACGGGCGCGGCCCACCAGATCCGGGAGCTGCTCCTGGCCGACCCGAGCCTGCTGGGTGAGACCATTGAGCTCTGGGTTCCGGCCGATGACGACGTGGATATGCTGTTCAAGGGCAAAATCAACCGAAACCTGGCCGAGAACGAGCGGAGAATTTCAGATCTCGAAATGGCCTGGCTGGATGTCCTGGACGGGCAGGACAGAGTACAAAAGGTCTTCAACCGCACCTTTTTTACCGCCGGTGACTCCCGCGAGCCCGAACTGGCCGGCATCCGGGGCGCGGTCACCGGCTCCTTTTACACCCTGCTGGTGACCCTGGCCCTCTCCTTTCCCATCGGCGTGGCCAGCGCGGTCTACCTGGAAGAATTTGCGCCCAGAAATCGTCTGACCGATTTGATCGAGGTCAACATCAACAACCTGGCCGCGGTGCCCTCCATCGTCTTTGGTCTGCTCGGCCTGGCCGTGTTCATCAACTTCTTCGGAATACCACGCTCCGTGCCCCTGGTGGGTGGCTTAGTCCTGACCCTCATGACCCTGCCCACCATCATCATTGCCAGCCGCGCCGCCCTGCGCGCCGTACCGCCCTCGATCCGCGAAGCGGCATTGGGCGTGGGCGCCTCGCGTCTGCAGGTGGTCTTTCACCACGTCCTGCCTCTGGCCATGCCCGGCATGCTCACCGGCACCATCATCGGCATGGCCCAGGCCCTGGGGGAAACCGCGCCGCTCCTGATGATCGGCATGGTCGCCTTCATCGTCGACATCCCCGGCGGCCTGACCGATCCGGCCACGGTCCTGCCTGTGCAGATCTACCTCTGGGCCGACAGCCCGGAACGCGCCTTTCTGGAAAAGACCTCGGCCGCGATCATGGTTCTGCTTCTCTTTCTGGTCTTCATGAACACGGCCGCCATCTTGCTGCGCAAACAGTTCGAGCGCCGCTGGTAACCTTTTTGGGAGTTCTCAACATGAGTCAATCCACCACAGCCACTCCGCAAGCCCCTGCCGCCTCTCATTCCGGGAGCTCTTTGGTCAATGCCTCTCGGGCCGAAGGAGCCACCGTGGGCAACCCGTTACTGGATGATCCCCGGATCAGTTGCCGCTCGGTCAACGTCTGGTACGATGACAACCATGCCATTCAGGATGTGACCCTGGACATCGGTCGCAACCAGGTGATCGCCATGATCGGTCCTTCCGGCTGCGGCAAGTCCACCTTTCTTCGTTGCATCAACCGGATGAACGATACCGTGGAAGGCTGCCGCTGCACGGGCAAGATTCTGCTCGACCAGCTGGACATCAACTCGCCCCAAGTGGACGTGGTGGCCCTCAGGGCCCAGGTCGGCATGGTCTTTCAGAAGCCCAACCCCTTCCCGAAGTCCATCTACGATAACGTGATCTACGGCCCGCGCATCCACGGCCTGGTTCGTGGTCGGGCCGAGGAGGACGAACTGGTGGAAGCCTCACTGGTCAAGGCCGGACTCTGGAACGAGGTCAAGGACCGGCTCCACCAGCCCGGCACCGGACTGTCCGGCGGTCAGCAGCAAAGGCTCTGCATCGCCCGGGCCATTGCGGTCAGTCCGGAAGTCATCCTGATGGACGAGCCCTGTTCGGCCCTGGATCCCATTGCCACCGCCAAGGTTGAGGAACTAATCGATGAATTGCGCGCCCAGTTTACCATTGTCATCGTCACCCACTCCATGCAGCAGGCAGCGCGGGTCTCCCAACGCACCGCCTACTTTCACTTGGGACGACTGGTGGAGGTAGGTGAAACCCGGAAGATCTTCACCAAACCCGGCCATCAACTGACCGAAGATTACATCACCGGCCGCTTCGGCTGAGCCGTTTGATCCGGTTGGGGGAGGAACAGAGTGAAGGTGCTGCCTGAACCCGGCCGACTCTGAACCGTGACCGAGCCGTGATGGCCCTCCATGATGTGCTTGACAATGGCCAGCCCCAGGCCGGTGCCGCCCAGCTTGCGTGAACGGGCCTTGTCGCTGCGGTAGAATCGCTCAAAGAGCCGGGGGAGATGACGGGCCTCAATGCCGACCCCCTCATCGATGACCTGGATCTCGATGTGGCCTTGGCGACAACAACCGCGGATCTCGACTCTGCTCTGCTCCGGGCTGTACTTGATCGCGTTGACGATCAGGTTGACAACCGCCTGCTCCAGGAGTCCTTCATTGATCAGGCCGCTCAGCTCACCCGGGCAGTTGAGATCCAGACTGACCCGCTTGGCCTCGGCCTTGGGAGCACAGGCCCGGGCCGCCTCAGTGAGAACGGGCAAGAGAGGCTGCAGAATTAATTCGGCCTGTTCTTCCTTGATCTCCTCTTCCAGGCGTGAGAGCGAGAGCAGATCGTCGACGATGGCGTCAAGCCGGCCGCTCTGGCGTTGAATGATCTCCAGGAACTCCCGGGCATGCTGGCGATCATTCAGGGCGCCGTCAAGCAGCGTTTCGACAAAACCCTGAATGGCGGTGATCGGTGTTTTGAGCTCGTGGGATACGTTGGCGACAAAATCTCGACGCATGGTCTCCAGCCGCTTAAGACGGGTGATGTCATGCAGGACCAGGAGGGCGCCGAGCTGCTTCTGATGATGCCCCAGGAGCCGGACCCCGTGCACGGTCAGGTGGATGGTCTGCGGCCGTTGCAGAAGCAGCTCTTCCTCCAGCGGCTGAACGCTGACCAGACTTCTGGCCATCAGTTCGAGCAGGGAGGCATGACGGATGACCTCTTCCAGCGGCTGTCCCTGGTGATTGGTCTGCCGGACCTGAAACAAACGGCAGGCCGCATGGTTGAGATAGAGAATGCGCTGGTCCATATCCACCGCAATCACGCCCTCAATCATACCGGCAAGCACGGTCTCCAGCTGCATGCGCTGACTACCGATCCGGCTGATCTGTTCATCGAGTTGCCGGGCCATCCGCTTCATGGCCTGGCTGAGCCCGGCCACCTCGCGGGACATGGGCTGATCGTTGTCGGCCAGATGATCGCGACTGAACTCGCCGCGCGCGTAATGATCCGCGTTAAGGGTAAGCTGTTCCAGCGGTCGACTCAGACGGCGGCTAAAGAGCCAGGCCAGGGTAACGGCGGCCAGGATAATGGCCAGAGCAGTCAGCAACAGGCGGAGCTGAATGCTCTTCAGGGCCAGGTCGATGTCACTGACCGGCACCGCCAGCCGGAGTACAGCGGCGGGCTGTTGACTGACCTTGGTGCGCAATGGAATTGCAGCATACATCAGACGTTCGTTCAAGGTGGAACTGTGTCGGGTGGAAAATCCCTGCCCCTGGGCTAGGGCCAGGATGAACTCCGGCCGGTTGGCATGGGACTGCATGCGAGCGGGGTCATTCTGTGAATCGGCAAGAACCAGGCCATCCGAGGCGATGACTGTGATTCGGGTCCCAGCCTCCGGACCGATGGTTTTGATCAAACGATCAAGCCCTGCCAGATCCTTCTGGTCCAGGAGTCGGGCCAGCTGGCCTTTGATCAGTTCACTCCTGGCCAGAAGTTCGGCCCGGGTCTGCTGGTAGGAGAAATCTTGGACTGCGGAACCGGTGAACCAGGTCAGCAGGGCCAGGGGGATAGTCAGGATCAACAGGGTCCAGCGAAAAAGCTGGCGAAAAAATGTCCGGTGATGGCGGGTCATGGAAACAATGTCACTCTTGGAGTCGATAGCCGATGCCTCTCACGGTCTCAATCAATTTGCCGGCTTCCCCCAGCTTTTTGCGCAGGCCGAAAATCTGTACGTCCACAGCCCGGGGAGTGATGGAGTAGTCCAGGCCACGGACATTGTCGATGATCTGCTGCCTGCTGAAGACCCACCCGGGCCGTCTCATCAAATGCTGGAGAATGGCGAATTCGGTAGCTGTCAGCTCCACGGCCACACCATCAACCAGAAGCTGATGGCGCATCTGATCGAGATGCAGCTCGTGATGGCTCAGGATCTCATCTGAGGCGGCTTCCTTTGCCGTGGCCCCGCTCCGGCGGAGCAGTGAGTGGATACGGGCCAACAGGATCTTGGGGCTGAAGGGCTTGGTGATATAGTCATCCGCCCCGGCTTCCAGGCCTTGAACAATGTCCTGTTCTTCGCCCTTGGCAGTGAGCATGATGATGGGCAGCCGGGTCAGTTCCGGCATGGCACGAATGGCACGACAGGTCTCCAGGCCGCTTTTCCCGGGCAGCATGAGATCAAGCAGAACACAGTCAAAAGGCTGGTTCGCCAGAAAATCCAAGGCCTCCTCACCTGAGTCGGCACAGCTGACCTGGAAACGGGCCCTGATCAGATTATAGGTGATCAGTTGCTGAATATCGGCCTCGTCTTCAACGACCAGTATACGGGCCTGATTGGAATTCATCCTTAATTCCCGGTCAAAAATACGTGTCTGAATGACAGGTTAACCATAATGTATAATAGCCTGGAGTGTAAAAAACACAATGTAATAATGACTGTCATCCGACACGTTGGAGAAACATCCCGATGCCCGATAACCTTGAAGAACAGGGAATTTGATTTACAAGACAAGAAAAAGTTAGAATGAATACACCCATCACCTGATTGAATAAAAAAGGAGAATTCATATGCGCGTCACACAGCACTTTCATCGTGAAATAGAGGAGCTCCGCCGGCGGCTTTTGAGCCTCGGCGCTCAGGTTGAGGCCCAAGTCCATAACGCCCTGACCGCTATTGAAACCAAAGATCGCGAATTCTGCAACCACCTGATTGAAACCGACGATGAGATCAACCGAATGGAAATCAGGGTCGAAGAGGAATGTTTGAAGATCCTGGCCCTCTATCAGCCGGTGGCCACGGATCTCCGTTTTCTGGTCGCCACCATCAAGATCAACAATGACCTGGAACGGATTGCCGATATCGCGGCTTCCATTGCCAATCGGGTACTCATCATTTCCCGTTATCCTGAAATCAAGGCCCCATCCATCCGTCTGGACGAAATGGGTGAAAAAGTTGAGGGGATGTTGAGTCTGGGATTAAACGCCTTTGTCCAGGTGGATTCAGATCTGGCACACAAGGTCTGTATCCTCGATGACGAGGTGGATGAGATACGCAACCAGGCCTACGGGACCATCAAACGGGCCATCCGTGAACATCCGGAGCATGTGGCGCCGCTCATGAACTACTTTCTCATTTCCCGCCATCTTGAGCGGCTGGCCGACCATGTAACCAATATTGCCGAAGAGGTGATTTATCTGGTGGACGGCCAGATTGTTCGCGGTGAACGCTTCAATTAAAACGTCGATGAACGGCAGGAGGAAAACCGGTGTTCGCAAGCACCGGTTGTTATTTGCCGGGCAAGCCCGGTTTGACCAATATGGTTTTCCAAACAGGTGCGCCCCGGACCATACAAGGACGGCCGGGGCGCGGTTAAGAAGAGACTTATCAGATCTCTTACAGGCCCTTCAAGACATGGAGGCCTTTGATGTCACTGGCAAACTTGGCCCGCTCTTCCGCAGGCATGGGAATCATGCCCTTGTCGGTCAGATAACCCTCTTCGCCCCAGGCCCGGTCGCTGGAAAACTCGACCAGGAATTCAGTCATACCGGGAATGACACCCACATGGGCTTTCTTGACATAGAAATAAAGGGGACGTGAAACCGGGTAATTGCCCTCGGCGATGTTATCAAAGCTCGGCTCCTGACCATCGACCAGAGAGCCCTGAATCTGGTCGGTGTTCTGATCCAGGAAGCTGTAACCGAAAATGCCCAAACTGGTGGGATTGACGGTCAGCTTCTGAACGATCAGGTTATCGTTCTCACCGGCCTCGATATAAGCCCCGTCTTCGCGCAGGGTGTGCGCGACAACCTTAAACTTCTTTTTGTCGCTCTTGCTCATGGCCTTGATCCAGCCAAAGGACTTGGCACCGGACTCCATGGCCAGCTCCACAAAGGCATCACGGGTTCCTGAGGTGGGCGGCGGGCCCAAGACCTCGATCCGGGTGTCGGGCAGGTCGGGGTTGATATCACGCCAGGTCTTATGGGGGTTGGGGATCAACTCCTGCTCGCCGTTGGGATTGGGCACGTCCTTGGCCAAGGCGAGAAAGATCTCCTGGCGGGTCAGCTTCATGGGGGCGACGGTCCGGGCATTGGCCAGGACAATACCGTCATAACCAACCTTGACTTCAACGATCTCGTTGACGCCGTTCTTGGCGCATCTGTCAATCTCAGACTGCTTGATGCGGCGGGAAGAGTTGGTGACATCCGGATGCTGGGTGCCAACCCCGGCACAGAAGAGCTTCAACCCACCTCCTGAACCGGTGGACTCAATTTTGGGAGTCTTGAAACCGGAGGTCTTACCGAACTGCTCGGCCACGACGGTGCTGAAGGGGTAGACCGTTGATGAACCAACGACAGTAATGTGGTCACGTGAGGCACTGACTGCCTGCTGAGATACGCTCAGAGTCACGACCAGGGCAGCGGCCGCCAGCATGGTTTGAGAAAATACTTTTTTCATGTTGTTCTCCTGTGTGATGATTGAAGGGGACTTTGAAAAATTAGGACTTTTGTTCAAGATCAAGGCGCGCGAAAAATTTTACCGCAGGCATATATTCGATATTCCGAGGATAAAATTTTGAGCGCAACGCAGATATTGAACGAAAAGACAATTTTTCAAGGTAGCCTGAAATGAACCAGTACGATCTTATACCCATGAATATGCCAACCTATTATTAGCACTTGGTTAGAATAAATTTAGTTTCCGGTCAAAAGCATGATCGGAAATATTCTCGTCTGGACATTTGAAAAGAAGGGAACATTGGACGAAAACAACACATTCCGCTCTTCTTTGGCAGTTCACCTTGCCTGAGAACGTCACTCCCCCCGACAGGACTCTGGCCGAAAGCGTAACAAGGGTTTAAGGCTCATGACCAGCAATTGATCGCCTTGGCTCAATCAGATTCAGGGAGAAGATGCAATCCCAAGATCAAGCCGCACAGGACAATGATCCGAGCCCATGACTTCATCGAGGATGGCCGCATCCAGCACCCGGTCGCCACTGGCCGGATCGACAAAAAAATAATCGATCCTCCAGCCCACATTCCTCTCCCTGGCCCGGCTGCGATAACTCCACCAGGTATAGAAACCAGGATCCGGATTGCGGCTGCGGAAGGTATCGATCCAGCCGCCGGCCACATACTCATCCATCCAGGCCCGCTCTTCGGGAGTAAATCCGGGGCTCCCGGTGTTGGACTCGGGGTTGGCAAGATCAATGGGCTGGTGGGCGACATTAAAATCACCGCAGGTGACCACGGTTTTCTCCCGGGCCAGACGGTCAACAAAGTCATGGAAGCAACGATTGAAGTCATCTTTCAGACCCAGACGGGTGAGATCGTGACGGGAGTTGGGAAAGTAGGCATTGACCAGAAAGAAATCTGCAAACTCCAGCGTCAACACCCGCCCTTCACTGTCAAAACGATCATCATCCAGACCGACAATAACCCGCTCCGGCTCCTGTCGACTATAGGTGGCCACACCGGAATAGCCCTTCCGTTCGGCCGAATGAAAATAGGCATGATAACCATCCAGCTCCAGCACCTCGACCGGCAACTGCTCGGGCAGGGCCTTGATCTCCTGCAGGGCGAGAACGTCCGGTGCTAGCTCCATGGCCCAACGGACAAACCCCTTCTTTGTCACCGCCCGTAAGCCGTTCACATTCCATGAGATTAAACGAGTCCCCTTTCGCTCCCCCACGGCTTTCTCAACGACCCTCCGCCCCTTACGCGGTGTCACTCCGATCTTGAGACAGTCGTCCGCCAGAACGCACGCATCACAATGAGGCCCCACCGGACGACAAACAGACTGTCCAAAAGCAACCAGAAGCGAATTGACCTCAATCCAATGCTCCGGGGGCAATTTTTTCCGCAGCGCCTGCTCGGTGTCCTCAGGTGTTTTGGTCTCCACATATCCCCAGATATTCATGATTCGATGGACATGGGTATCAACACAGATGGCTGGAATATGAAAGGCCTGAGCCAGAACCAGGTTGGCGGTTTTTCGCCCGACACCGGGAAGACTGAGCAGATCTGCCATGGTTTGCGGCACCTGGCCGTCAAAGCGATCGAAGAGAATAGCGGGCAGTTGGCTGAGATACCTGGCCTTGTTGCGGAAAAAGCCAACCGGGCGGATCAAGCCTTCCAGGGTCTCCTGATCCAACTGTGCCAACTCACCTGGATGTGCAGCCCGAGCAAAAAGATTTTTGGCGGCCACGGCCGTCACCTCATCCCGAGTCCGAGCCGAGAGAATAGTTGCCACCAGGACCTTGAACGGATCTTTAGTCTGAACCGCAATCAGATCAACCACCGGTACCGGCTGTCCGGCCACGGCCTCTCCGATCCTGGCCAGCATCTGTCCGATATCCATACTCATCAATTCCTCCACAATCATCTGTCTCCAAGCCATTGCATCCTGCCCGGGCAACAACAGTTCTTTCTCTTTTACTTTCCCCAAAAGAAGGGTAACCTGAACACCTTTATAATTCGGCAGACAAAAAGAACAAGGCTCCGAAAATATCACACCTCGTCAAGGTTACCTAAGCGGCGACCAAGAAACAAGCACGAAACAAAAACATGACTCCAGCATCACACAATCACCAGCCACAGCCCCTCCCCTTACCGGCCACCCCACAGGAATGTGCGGCCCGCGGCTGGGATCAGGTGGACATCGTTCTGGTCAGCGGTGATGCCTATATCGACCACCCCTCCTTCGGCATTGCCCTGATTGGACGGCTGCTGGCAAGAGAGGGATATCGGGTGGCCATCCTTGCCCAGCCCCGCTTCGACAGACCCGATGATTTCCGCATCTTTGGTCAGCCTCGCCTCTTCTTCGGGATCAGCGGTGGTAATCTTGACTCCATCGTCGCCAACTACTCCGGCAATGGCAAAGTCCGTGATCAGGATTCCTATTCGCCTGATGGCAATCCCTGGCGCGGGAAGACACAAAGCAAAGAGGGACGAAGACGACCGGATCGTGCGGCCCTGATTTATGCAGGTCTTGCTCGAGCCGCATATAAAAACATACCAGTGATTTTAGGCGGGGTTGAAGCCTCACTCAGACGCTTTATCCATTACGACTACAAACAGGCAAAATTGCGGGGATCGGTATTGACCGAGGCCAAGGCAAACCTGCTCGTCTACGGCATGGGTGAACGGGCAGTGGTGGAAGTTGCCCACCGGCTGGCAAGTGGCAACAAGAATTTGAGCGGGATCCCCGGGACCTGTGAACGGCTCACTGAACGGGGTTTTCAGGAATGCTTTCCGACGGCTTCAGAAGCACGTGCGAATGTCAAAATTCTGCCAGGCTGGAAGGCCATTCAAGATGACGTCGGTCAATTCATGAAAGCAGAACGTCTCATTGACCGTCAGGCCAGGGCTCGGATGGATACCATTCTGGCCCAGCAGCAACAAAATTTCTGGCTGATCCAACACCCGGCCGCCGTTCCTCTTTCCACAATCGAGATGGACGCACTCTACGATCTGCCTTTTTCCAGACGACCACATCCCAGCACTCCCAATGTCCCGGCCCATGCCATGATCCGCGACTCAATTACCATTGTTCGTGGATGCTCCGGCAACTGTTCATTTTGCGCCATCACTCGTCACCAGGGGCCAGAGGTCAGCAGTCGTAGCCAAAAATCCATCATCCGCGAGGCACAAACCCTCGCCGCCATGGATGACTTCAGCGGCACCATCAGCGACCTGGGTGGCCCCACAGCCAATCTCTACGGCACCAGCTGCAGGATCGGCGGCTGCAAGAAACACGACTGTCTCTACCCTAAACTCTGTACCAATCTGAACATTGACGAGGAAAGCTTTCTCAAGCTCCTGAAACAGACCAGAGACATACCAGGGGTCAAGCATGTCTTTATCTCCTCGGGTCTGCGCATGGAACTGTTGCGCAGCACGCCACGCCTGATGCGGGCCATTATTCGAGATCACTGCCCTGGCATGCTGAAAATCGCCCCGGAACATACCGAGTCCGAGGTTCTGAAACTCATGCACAAGGAAGACCACAGTGAGCTGCAGAAATTTGTCAGGGAATGCCAACGGATCAACAGAGAGCTCAAGCGACCGGTACGACTCAGCCCCTACCTGATCTCAGCCCATCCAGGCTGCACCGATGACCACTGCCGGGCCATGGTGCCAAAGCTCAGGCAACTGGGATTACCAGTCCGTCAGTTTCAGGATTTCACTCCAACACCCGGCACTCTGGCCACGGCCATGTATGTTACCGGGCTGAATCGAGATCGGGATCAGAAAATTTTCGTTGCCCGCACAAAAAACGAGCGCAGCCGACAGCGACAGCTTCTGGAGCAGCTCCTTGAAAAGAGAACAAGCAAACAACCCGCATCGAACCAGTGGAAAAAGAAGGGTAAAAAAAGATAAACAGACCGCAGCACATGCAGGATAGAGCTTTAATGAATTGTCACGATGTCATCCAGGATTGCTCCTGAGAGCAATCCGCAACAACTCAGCAAGACCCGCTATTTTTTCGTGGCATCCTGTTTTTTGAGTTCTGCCAGATCCCGCCGCAACTCACGCATCTCCTCCTGCAGATGTCGCAAATCATCCCGCAATCCAGCATCTCTCTCACTCGATGAATGGCAACTGGAACCACGCCACACAAAATAGAGACATACCACCAGAAAAATCAGACCAAACCAAGGCATAAACCAGCCCCCGTGCATGGGTCCCCATCCCGATCCATTCCACATCATTGCAACGCCTCCATGATGTAAGGGACATAGAGTAATTATTTGTTCAAATTCATTACTGTACGTTCCCGAAACGTGAGTACTTCAACATCACCATAAGACAACAATACCACAACGTGGTGCGAAAGAAAAAGAAAAATCAGAAATCATCAGGGGAAAAAGACTGTACCCGGGCAACAGAATCTGCACCGAGAAACAACATCAACAGACGATCCAGGCCCAGAGCAATCCCTGCAGCCTGATCCAGCCGCCCCAAATCCTCCAGAAAACGTTCCGGCATGGCCGGGGCCGTACGACCGCTTGTAACAATCAGCTCAATCTCTCGAGCAAAACGGATTCTCTGCTCCACAGGATCGCAGAGCTCGGAAAAACCGTTGGCAATCTCTACTCCGGCCAGATAAAGCTCAACGCGTTCCGCCACCTGCGGCTCGCCAGGTTTTGTGCGAGCCAATGAGGCCAATTCCACAGGGTAATCCATGAGAAAAAGGGGTTGATCCCAGCCAAGATGCGGTTCAACATGCTCCACAAGGATCTCATCAAACATATCTTCAGCCAAAGCCTGCGGCAAAGACATGGGACTCCAACGTGAAAAGGCCTCGGTCACGCTCAGACGTGTCCAGGGTGGGCTCAGATCAATGGTCCGACCGGCAACCAGCAGACTGCCTTTTTCGTCTACCCCTGCAACTCCCGCCTCAGCCATCCGCATGGCCAATGCCCCTACGAGTCGTTCGCAATCCTCCATGAGATCACGGTAATCAGCATCTTTCCGATACCATTCGAGAAGGGTCATCTCCTCAAGATGCAAACGACCACGCTCGTCCTTACGAAAACAGCGGGCCACCTGAAAAATATGCTCACAACCGCAAGCCAGCAGTCGCTTCATGCACAACTCAGGTGAGGCCTGAAGAAACCAGGAGTCAGCAAACAAAGGGTGTATATGAGCTTCCGGGATCAGGGCTGGCTGGCGAATGGGAGTGTCGACCTCAAGAAACCCAAGTTCGACAAAGAAATGACGAATGGCCTGAAAAAAGGCTGCGCGTGTGCGCAGCCCCTGAAGATCAAGCATGGAGTGAAGTTACTCCTTGACGCGGGTTACATAGGCACCGGTACGGGTATCGATCTGGATTTTGTCACCCTGGTCAACAAAGGGCGGTACCTGAAGGACATACCCGGTCTCAACGGTTATGGGCTTGGTATCAGAGCCCGAAGTATCTCCCTTGACCCAAGGGTCAGCCTGGGTAACCAGCAGATTGACAAAGTTGGGCAGGCTGACATCAATGGGCCGATCCTGAAAAAAGAGTACATCAACTTCCATGTTATCGACCATGAAGTTGACGTTGTCGCCCAGTTGATCACGGACGACAAAGATCTGCTCAAAATTCTCGCTATCCATGAAGTGATACTCGTCATCCTGATTGTAGAGATATTGCATTTTGCGCTCTTCCAGAGCCGGCTTCACAAACTTATCACTGGAACGATAGGTCTTCACAAACTGATTGCCGGTGATCATGTTACGCATTTTACAACGGTAGAGGGCCTGGCCCTTGCCGGGTTTGGAGAATTCAAACTCGATGATGATATAAGGCTCGCCGTCAATCTCAATCTTGAGGCCCTTGCGCAAATCTGAGGTGCTGTACATATAAATCTCCTTGTCGTTCGCCACAACGGAATAATAATTCTGCTGATAACATGGGCTAACTGCGCCATTTACTCTCAAAAAACTCATACTATAACCTTAACCCGGAATAACCCGCAACAGATTATAATCTCCCACCCCCAAGCGCTCGTTTCATCATCACAATTATCCCTGCTCCGGCACCATGCGACACGGAGAACCCGTCCTCTACACCCATGCGTGTAGCAAGCTTGCAGTTATGCGCAATGCAGATTCCAGCTGTAAAAAAAATTTTGCACGCTTGCCTTTACAATCACACAAAATTATTATAAACCGAATAAGTAGTAGTTAATATTATCAATTGAGTATTCACAGATACATAAAGGCTTTCCAGTATGGTAAAAATCCTATCCTCTCTGCACTCTCAACTATCCTCTCATCGAGATTTTTTCTTTGCCAAAGACATTGCTGACAAAGAAAAAATACGGAAAATCGCCCTGCTGTATGGTATTTGCACGATCGGCATTATTTTTCTCGGCCTGCTTGGGATTCTAGCCCAGATACAAGGTAATCAGTTACTCGGAATATTTGACTTCCTGGCGGCTTTTGTACTGTTCCTTGTTCTTATCTTTCTCAAACGAAAAGGAGCCCTTGATCTCTGTATTTATACCGGCCTCGCGACAATGTACTGCCTGTACCTCTACCTGTTCATCAGTGGCGGTGTCGCCGGTACCGCCTTTGTCTGGAGCTACACCTTTCCCCTCTTTACCTTTTTTCTCCTGGGTACCCAAAAAGGCCTTCTAGTTTCAATTTTTTACCTACTGTCCTGCCTCGCGGTCCTGCTGATTGATCTCATTGCCCCAGTTGGCCATGTGTACAGTGCAAATCTTGCGTTACGCTTTATTCCATCCCTTCTCGTGGTCATACTTTTTTCCTTGATCTATGAAAGATTCAGAGAAACATCGCATCACGCCTTTGTGGAAGCCACAACAGATCTGGAGGATAAGATCGTCGAGCGTACCCAAGAATTGCTGCGTGAGATACAAAACAGAAAGAAGAAAGAAAAAGAACTGCAAATCAGCGAACGCCGCTATCGCACTCTCTATGATAACTCAGGCGATGGCATCTACATCACCGCCATTGATGGGCAGTACATCAGTGCAAATCAACAATTCTGTGATCAATCGGAATACAGTGAGTACGAAATTCGCACATTAACTGTTCATGATCTCTACCAAAACAGCCCCACGGGCTCAATACAAAAGCTGATTGATCAGGTACAAACCACAGGCAGTGCCCAATTCGAGGCTGAACTTGTCAACCGCTCCGGTAAACATGTGCCTGTGGAAATACGAGCGACACGGATCGAATTTGACAAGACAACAGCCATTCTTTTCTCATGCCGTGATATCAGTCAAAGAAAAGCAGAAGAAGAGGAAAAAAGAGTACTGCAAAAACAGCTTTTCAAGGCAGAAAAACTGGAGGCCATGGGTATGGTGGCCGGAGAGGTAGCCCACGATTTAAACAATATTCTTTCAGGGGTTATCACCTACCCCGAGCTACTTCTGCGGCAATTACCCGAATCCAGTGACCTTCGTGACCCCCTGCAGGCTATACAGGATTCCGGTAGACGAGCAGCAACTGTTGTAGCCGATCTCCTCACCATTGCCAGAAATGTTGCCAGCACACGGGAAGCACATGACAGCAACAGGCTGATCCAGGAATACCTCAACTCTCCCGAGTACATGCAACTTAAGTCATCACACCCTGAAGTAAGCTGTACGACTCAGCTTACAGCAGAATACCCCACTATTTCCTGCTCATCCGTGCACGTCAAGAAAGCCGTTATGAACTTGGTCACAAACGCTGCAGAGGCCATGAACAATACAGGAAATATCAATATCTCCACCTACAATCGCCAGATCGAACAATCCGAAGAATTATCACGGGAAATAGCACCGGGCCATTACCTGATCATTCAGGTACAGGATAACGGTCCTGGTATTTCAGAACAAGACCAGGCACATATCTTTGAGCCATTTTATACAAAAAAAACAATGGGTAAAAGCGGAACAGGACTCGGTTTAACTATTGTCTGGAACACAGTCCTTGACCATGACGGCAAGGTGTTCATTCAAAGTAGCGAACAGGGAACCATTTTTCAGCTCTACTTTCCGGTCAGTAATCAAGAGACAGCTGCAAAGACACAAGATGATCTATCGGAAACTTATACAGGAAACCAAGAGCACATCTTGGTCGTGGATGACGAGCCACAGCTGCGTCATCTTGCGGAAAAAATCCTTACCGCCCTGGGTTACAGGGTTGACACTGTCAGTTCTGGTGAGATGGCCATCGAATTTATTAAGAAAACACCAGTTGATTTAATTGTTCTGGATATGCTCATGGACCCAGGAATAAACGGCCGCCAGACGTATGAAGAGGTCATCAAAATCTATCCTGCACAAAAGGCTCTCATATCCAGCGGCTTCTCTAAAAATCATGAGATCAAGAAGGCTCTCGATCTCGGCGTGGGTGGTTTTATCAAAAAGCCCTATTCAATCAATCAAATGGGCCGCTCAATTAAAAAGATATTAACCCACTGATTGCCCACAAAGCTCAGCCAGGTATCTAGGGGTTCGGTTGTAACGACTCGTAAACCGAATGCTCCCCGCCAAACGTCCTCGCTCCCGCTGGTCACTGCGAATTGTTTGTCGGAAAACACCCGGTTCACTACTCATCTCGGTTCCAATGACTCTTTTGCTTGAGAAGCTGAGTTTCATGGGTAATCAGAAGAGTCAAAAGACTCTTCATCATGCCGGATAGATAGTCAATTCGGCAACCCGATTTTTTCTTGTTATCATGTGCGATGCGGCTTGACACAGACCCATCGAAAATGATAACTATTATCTATTGGAATTATATTTTCCACTCAACAATTCAACTCTGGAGGTGAGAATATGGCAGAGGAAAGCGCAGTTGGCTGCGCACGGCCCACAGGTGGCCCGGTAGGTGAAGAACCGCAGGAAGCGGCTTCAGAAAAAAAAGAAACTATTCAGGAGGTACGCTCCATGATCGTGGTCGGCCAAAAAGCTCCGGACTTTGTTGCACCGGGCTATCAGCAAGGTAAATTTATCAACCTCAAGCTCTCGGATTATCTGGGTAAATGGGTTCTGCTCTGTTTCTACCCGGGTGATTTCACCTTCGTCTGAGCGACCGAGATTTCGGCAGTTGCCGAAAAATACCCTGAGTTCCAGAAACTGGGCGCCGAGGTCATCTCCATGTCCATCGACTCCATGTTCGTCCACAAGATGTGGGATGATAACGAGCTTTCCAAAATGGTGGAAGGTGGTGTCCCCTTCCCCATGCTCTCTGATGCCGGCGGTAAAGTTGGCAAAGTTTACGGCGTCTATGACGAGAATGCCGGGGTCGAGGCCCGCGGTCGCTTCATCATTGATCCAGACGGTGTTGTCCAGGGTTATGAAGTTCTGACCCCACCCGTAGGTCGGAATGTCAACGAGACCTTCCGACAGGTACAGGCCTTCCAGCTGGTCCGTGAGACCAAAGGTGGGGAAGCCACGCCTTCCGGCTGGAAACCGGGTAAAAAAACTCTGAAACCAGGTCCTGACCTGGTGGGTAATGTCTGGAAAGAATGGACAACTGACATGGCCTTCGACTGATACCAGTAAATTTTTTTTCACAGAGAGGCTTACCTGGCCATCTCTGTAATTTGCCATCCGGTTTTACAAGCGGGGCGATATCGACTCAGTCGGCATCGCCCCGCAGTTGTTTGCAGCAAGACCGTTTTGCGCCTGCAAGAAACGATTTTTTCCATGCTTCTCCCTGCCACTCCCAGTATACTCTCTTGATATTCCACAGGGGAGCCATTTGCCCGACTGATCTCCTCTGTCATGACTCATCGTTTTACTTGTCAGGGAGTTTTTTAATGATTCGCGTCGGTCTTCTCTCCGATACCCATCTTTATGAGGACAATGATCTGTTTCATGAGCAGATCACACAGGCCTTTGACGAATGCAGTGTGATTATCCACGCAGGAGACCTGTGCGATATTTCCATCCTGAAGGCCCTGAGCAACTCTGGTACACGTGAGGTCCATGCCGTGCATGGCAATATGTGCACGTATGAATGCCAGCAGGCCCTGCCAACCAGCAAACTCATCACCCTGGCTGACAAAACCATCGGCCTTTGTCACGGAGCCAACGGTCCCCGCCATAATATCGAAGAACGGGTCTGGGATCTGTTTCCCCAAGCCGACTGCATCGTTTACGGCCACAGCCACCAGGCAGTCTGTCATTTCTGTGCCGGGGTACTGTTCATCAACCCGGGCAGTTTTCTTTCCACAGGTCCTCACGGGGCCCCAGGGAGCTATGCCATCCTCACCATTGACCATCAAGGCATGCGTGGTTCTCTCCACCAACTTCCATATCGATCATGAGCAAGTCCCCTAAAATCACCCCCATGCTCCAGCAATACCTGGAGATCAAAGAACAGCACCCCGATGCCATCCTTTTTTATCGAATGGGGGATTTTTACGAAATGTTCTTTGAAGACGCAGTAGAGGCCTCTAAACTCCTTGGGATCACTCTCACCTCACGCAACAGTAAGGACACCGAAAATCGGGTCCCCATGTGCGGCATCCCGTATCACGCCGCAGCCACCTATCTGGCCAAACTGATTCGAGCCAGCAAGCGTGTGGCTATCTGCGAACAGGTGGAAGACCCGGCCCAGGCCAAGGGCATTGTCAGGCGCGAGGTGGTGCGGGTAGTCTCACCGGGAGTGGTCACGGACAATCAGCTTCTTGATGACAAGGACAACCTTTATGTGGCGGCCCTTTGTCATAAACCCGTCAAGGAGGGCTATCTCTACGGCATCAGCTTCCTTGATCTCTCCACCGGTGACTTTCAGGTCGGAGAATTCGAGGACATGGGCCATGAGCCGGAACAGATCCTTGACCAGCTGACCCGAATGACCCCGGCGGAACTGCTCATCGCCGACGAAGATGAAGAGGTCTTAACCCCACTGCTGAACAGCATCCGAACTCTGCTGCCAGGAATCTGCGTCACCCGACGCCAGAAGAACCTCTTTCATCTCAACAGCTGCCGGGAGTTACTCATCGACCAGTTTCGAGTCAGCAATCTGGCCGGATTCGGGTGCGATCACCTCCAACAGGGCATAATCGCTGCCGGCATCCTCCTTGGTTATATCCAGGAGACCCAAAAAACCGACATGAACCATCTGGAGCGACTGACACCCATTGACCTGGGCCACATTCTCCAGATCGATGATTCTTCCCGCCGCAACCTGGAGCTGACCCAGACTGTCATCGGCGGCAAACGGCAGGGCTCCTTACTGGCAATTCTTGACCAGACCTCCACACCCATGGGTGCCCGTATCCTCAAACAGCGGCTCCTCTTCCCCCTTCAGGATGTGAGCCAGATCAAATCCCGGCTTGACGCGGTGGAAGACCTGCTGCAAAACGGCAATCGCCGTGAACAATTACGCTCTCTGCTCGGCGAGGTTTACGATCTGGAACGTCTCAACAGTCGTATGGTTCTGGGGAGTGGTAATGGCCGCGACATGCTGGCCGTCAAGCAATCTTTGCAGCGTCTGCCTGCCATTCGTGAACTTCTGAGCTCCTGTCTGGCTCCGAAACTCCAGGAAATATCGCAGCAGATCGACCTGATGGACGATCTGCATCAACTCCTTGAAGCAGCCATCCACGAGGAACCTCCCATCACTGTCCGGGACGGAAAACTGATCAAGGCCGGCTACCATTCTGAACTCGATGAGTTACTTCTGATCCAGCGAGATTCCAAACAGCTGATCGCAGGGCTAGAACAAAGCGAGCGTGAGTCCACCGGAATCAGCAAACTCAAAGTGGGGTATAATAAAGTCTTCGGGTATTTCCTTGAGGTGAGCAAACTCCATGCCGAGAAAGTCCCGGACCATTACATCCGCAAACAGACCCTGGTCAACGCCGAACGCTTCATTACTCCGCAGCTCAAGGAATTTGAGGATAAGGTTCTGGGTGCGCAGGAACGCTGCCTGGAACTGGAATACCAGCTCTTCTCCGAGATCCGCGCCACCCTTGCGGCAGCCAGCCCGCGCATGATCAAATGCGCTCAGCACCTGGCCAGAATCGACTTTTTCAGTGCCCTGGCCGAAGTGGCCAGGCTTTACCGCTACAAACGGCCAGAGGTTAATGGGGGCGAAGTTATTTCCATCAACGAGGGGCGCCACCCGGTCATAGAGCGTTCATTACCACCTGGAACATTTGTCCCCAACGATACACATCTAGACCAGAGCGAGCAGGAAATTCTCATTATCACCGGCCCAAATATGGCCGGCAAATCGACAATACTCCGCCAGACCGCCTTGATCGTCCTCATGGCACAGATGGGCAGCTTTGTCCCGGCAGACCAGGCCGAGATTGGTATCGTTGACCGCATATTCACCCGGGTGGGTGCCATGGATGATCTGAGACGCGGCCAGTCAACCTTTATGGTCGAAATGAACGAAACCGCCAACATCCTCAATAATGCCACCGACCGGAGCCTGGTCATCCTCGATGAAATCGGTCGCGGTACTTCAACCTACGACGGGTTGGCCATTGCCTGGGCGGTTGCAGAAGAACTGGTTGAGAAAAACAGCCGCGGAGTGAAGACACTGTTTGCCACCCATTACCACGAGCTGACCGATCTGGCACGGACACGACACCGGGTGCACAACTACTCCATTGCCGTGCGTGAATGGAATGATACGATCATCTTTCTGCATAAACTGGTCAAGGGTGGGGCCAACCGCAGCTATGGTATTCAGGTGGCAGCACTTGCCGGAGTTCCAGAACGAGTGGTCAAACGGGCCGGAGAGATCCTGCACAACATTGAATCCGGCGAATTCGACCACACAGGACGCCCAAACTTTGCCAGAGAGAGTCAACAAAAGGAAAAGAAAGGTCGTCCTCCCCAGCAACTCGCCCTGTTCAATCCACCTGCCGATCCCGTCATCGATTATCTGAAAACCATCCGGGCAAACGACCTGACCCCACGCCAGGCCCTGGATGTCATCTACGAGATCGAACGACTGCTCCATGAATAAGAGGAGCCGTCAGGGCGCATTCAGCAGCTGAAAAGAAATATCAAAACCCAGCATGTAACCGGGAAAACAAAAAACGCCAGCTGAATCAGGTCAAAAATCTCCCTGAACCAGACTGGCGCGGTTCTCTATCATGTGCGATACGCACATGTATTACAAATTAATCTTCAAGCGGGCAAAGAAACTCACGATCAGTCATCAGATCGCGACCATTCAAAAAACACTCAATTGATTCCGCGGCGACCTTGCCTTGGTATACGGCCTTGGCTGCAGTCTGAGGACCAAGAACATCATCACCGCCAGCAAAGATCCACTCAACAGAAGTCTGTAACGTCAAAGGATCGGTATCGTAAGTTCCCCAGCTCGTCAACTTGAACTCCTGACCCTTATCTGCAGTATGCTCGACATTCTGGCTGATGGCAGGCACCAGGGAATGGGCCTCAATGATGAAATTGGAACCCTCCTGAACAACTGGCCGACGCCTGCCTGAGGCATCAGGCTCACCAAGCTCCATCCGAATACATTCAACACCTGTCAGCTTACCGTTCTCATGGTGAATCTTGACCGGGGCAGCAAGCATCTCGATGCGAACCCCCTCCTCCTCCAAATGGTGGACCTCGGCCATGGAAGCTGGCATCTCCGCCTTGGAACGACGATAAAGAATAAAGACGTCACTGGATCCAAATCGCAAGGCTGTACGGGCAACATCAATGGCAACATTTCCACCACCCACAACAACGACCTTTTTACCCAGATCTATATTTTCACCCAAGTTAATGCGGCGAAGATAATCAACACCGTGCATAACTCCTTGCGTCTTCTCCTCATCATCAAGCCCCAGTTTACGGCTCGCATGTGCACCGACACCCATAAAAACAGCGTCAAAACCCTCATCCCGAAGATCCTGTAATGACTTGTCACGACCTATGGTCACGCCAGTCTTAATGGTCACGCCACAACTCTTGAGGGCATCAAACTCTGCATGAATGATATCACGCGGCAGGCGAAAAGCTGGAATACCTACAGTCAACATGCCACCATACTCAGAGAGGCTCTCATAAATAGTACATGGTATCCCGCGATGTGCCAGACAATAGGCCACGGTCATACCAGCAGGTCCAGAGCCAACAATAGCGACTTTCTTGTCACCGGGCATGGCGCATTCACGAGTCAAATCTTTCTTGTTCCCGACCATCCAGTCAACGAGGAAACGCTCAAGCATCCCTATAGCCACTGCCTGGCCCTTGCCTTTGCCCCGAACACAGGCCCCCTCACACTGAAATTCATGTGGGCACACCCTGGAGCAGACGGCCGGCATGGATGAGGTCTCACGGATCTTCCAGTAGGCTTCCTCAAATTGACGATCTCGGAGAAGGGCAATAAAGGCCGGAATATCATTATTGATGGGGCAGCCATCACGGCATCCCGGTTTTTTACACTGGAGGCAACGATTGGCCTCAAGCACAGCAGTTTCCTCGCTATACCCTGCAACGATCTCATCAAAATTGGTAATCCGCTCAGCAACAGTCAACTCGACCGGCATCTGCCGGGCAATGGCCATGCGCTCTTTCGCCTTCATATCATGTCCTCTTCTGTTTAATCCATATCAAGAAAATGTCTCAAAGCCTGTACGGTGCACGGCCATGGTTCATCATTATTATTGACAGATACCATAACAAAAACTGACACACTTTGCACTTGGATAAAAAAAAAGGCCGTCCTAATGGACGGCCTTTTTTTTATATGACAAAATGACTTGTCAGTTGAGCTTGGAAGCCTTCATGCGCGCAAGAGCACGTTGAAGCGCTGCCTCAGCACGTGTGCGGTTCAGCGTATCATCATGCTGGGTGGCTTTGGCAAGCCGTTGCTCGGCGCGCTCCTTGGCCTTCATGGCGCGGTCAACATCAATTTGACGACCAAACTCAGCGCTCTCAACCAAGAATGTAATCTTGTTATTTGAAACCTCGCAAAAACCGCCGCTGATCATCAGATTATCACGGTCTTTTCCCTGCTGATAGCTGAGAATACCAACCTTGATGGTCGAGAGAAACGGAGCATGATTGGCCAGTACACCAAAATCACCACCGTATCCAGGCGCGTTAACAATATCAACGTCCTCATTGACCACAGCCCCTGAGGGTGTGACTACTTCCAATCGTATCTGTTGTGCCATGATTAGACCTCTCTACTCAGTTGAATCGATTAAGCCTCTTCCTTGGCAGCCTTCTCAAGAACTTCGTCTATACTGCCGACCATATAGAAGGAGTTTTCAGAAAGATCATCATGTTTTCCTTCAAGAATCTCTTTGAAGCCCTGGACGGTGTCGGCAACCTTAACAAACTTACCGGCCATTCCAGTGAATACCTCAGCGACGGTGAAGGGCTGTGACAGGAAGCGTTGAATCTTACGGGCACGGGCAACAAGAAGCTGATCTTCCTCAGAAAGCTCATCCATACCAAGGATGGCGATAATATCCTGAAGATCCTTGTACTTCTGCAGAGAAATCTGGGCTCCACGGGCAACATCGTAATGATCCTGTCCAACGACATTGGGATCAAGGATACGAGAGGTGGAATCAAGAGGATCAACCGCCGGATAGATACCAAGCTCAGCGATCTGACGGGAGAGAACAACAGTTCCATCCAGATGGGCGAAGGTTGTGGCAGGGGCAGGATCTGTCAAGTCATCCGCCGGTACATATACGCACTGAACAGCGGTAATGGATCCCTTGTTGGTAGAGGTAATACGCTCCTGCAGGGCACCAAGATCAGTGGCCAGAGTCGGCTGATAACCAACCGCTGAAGGAATACGTCCTAGAAGGGCGGAAACCTCAGAACCGGCCTGGGTAAAACGGAAGATGTTATCGACAAAGAAGAGAACGTCCTGACCTTCCTCATCACGGAAATACTCAGCAGCAGTCAAACCGGTCAGGGCGACTCGTGAACGGGCTCCGGGAGGCTCTGTCATCTGACCGTAGACTAGTGCGGCCTTGGGCAGTACGCCGGAATCCTTCATCTCATGGTAGAGATCATTTCCTTCACGGGTTCGCTCACCAACACCACAGAAAACAGAGATACCACCATGATGCATGGCGATGTTATTAACCATCTCCATCATGATAACGGTCTTACCACAACCAGCACCGCCGAACAGACCCATCTTACCACCCTGTGGGAAGGGTACCAGGAGATCGATTACTTTAATGCCAGTCTCCAGTACACGAACCTCGGTATCCTGCTCGGTGAACAGGGGGGCCTCGCGGTGAATAGGCATCGTTTTATCTGATGCAATGGGTCCCATACCATCAACAGGACGTCCAACGACATTCATGATCCGACCGAGGGCTGGTGCGCCAACGGGAATGGTAATGGGTGAACCGGAGTCACGAACTTCCATGCCGCGAACCAAACCATCGGTAGCATCCATGGCAATACAGCGGCAAGAGTTGTCGCCAAGATGCTGGGCAACTTCAACTACAAGATTGTCGGCTTCATCAGATATACCTGGGTTGCTGACCATCAATGCGTTCATAATGGTCGGCAGTTTACCAGGCTCAAACTCAACATCAACTACGGGACCAATTACCTGTGTGATTTTTCCTACTTTTTGCTCACTCATAGGGATACACCCCTCCTCAAAGTATGATTAATTTGTTAGTGATCTCTTATCCCTTAACTTAACCCTTAAGGGCTTCGGCGCCACCAACAATATCCATCAGTTCGCCGGTAACAGCTGCCTGCCTGGCCTTGTTGTACACCAAGGTAAGATTGCTAATTATATCCCTACATGCACTGGTTGCGTTATCCATGGCAGTCATTCGTGCTGCCTGCTCACTGGCGCCAACCTCAAGCATTGCATGGTAGATGGTGACATTCAGATACAGGGGCTGCAATACCTCCATGATCTCCTCGGTTGAGGGCTCATAGATGTACTCACCACTGCTTTTCGGGGCTGCGACTTCGTCGCCTTCAATTGGCTTGATGGGCAGCATACTCTGCAACTCAGGACGTTGGATGGCAACAGACTTGAATCGTCCGTACACAACTTCGACCAGATCAGTATTTTGGTTGATGAAGTTTTCGGCCACGTCCTGGGCAATTTCACGTGCGTGAAACATCTGGAAGCTCGACATGATGTCTGTATATGCCTTGCGAACCTTTCCTGTCTTGCGCAAAAACGAATTGCCTTTTTTTCCGACACAGACGAGCGAGACAGTCTTGCCCTCAGCCTCATACTCACGAATCTTTTTTTCCACCATCTTCAGGATATTGGAATTAAAAGAGCCGCAAAGGCCACGGTCAGAGGTGACGACAACCAGTTCAACATTTTTGACTGGCCGCACATCCATCAGGGGAAAGGCTCCATTATTAGAACCACCGGACAGATTGGACATTGCCTCATTAAATTTTGAAGTATAGGGCCTGAAAGACTCCATCTTCGCCTGAGCGCCACGTAACTTTGAAGATGCGACCATGTTCATGGCCTTGGTGATCTGCGCAGTCTTTTTGACACCAACTATTTTTGACTTTACGTCTTGTAAGCTTGGCATAACTGAATCCTACCCCTCTTAGTTAAGTCCCTTGGTTGCCTTGAAGGTATCTCCAAAGGTAGTGAGAGCGGCATTGAGTTTTTCCTTGATACCATCAGTAAATTCCTGCTTCTCGGTGAGATCGGAAAAAATTGAGGGGTCATTGGATTCGATGTAGCTGTAGAGCTCATCCTCGTAATCACGCAGGGTCTCGATGGGCAGCTTGTCAAGATAACCGTTGGCACCAGCATAGAGAATGGTCACCTGCTGCTCCATGGCCAGAGGCTGATACTGAGGCTGCTTGAGAATCTCAACCAGACGCTCACCACGGGTGAGCTGGGCCTGGGTTGCGGCATCCAGATCCGAACCGAAGGCGGCAAAGGCAGCCAACTCACGATACTGGGCCAAATCGAGGCGCAGGGTACCTGCAACCTGTTTCATGGCCTTTACCTGGGCTGCACCGCCAACTCGGGAAACCGAAAGACCAACGTTAATGGCCGGACGAACACCTGAGAAGAACAGATTCGGCTCGAGGTAAACCTGACCATCAGTAATGGAAATAACGTTGGTGGGAATGAAGGCAGAAACATCACCAGCCTGGGTCTCGATAATGGGCAGAGCGGTCAGAGAACCTGCACCCAAGTCATCATTAACCTTTGATGAACGCTCAAGGAGACGAGAATGGTTGAAGAAAATATCACCAGGATATGCCTCACGACCCGGTGGGCGACGAAGCAGGAGTGACAACTCACGATAGGCGACAGCCTGTTTGGAGAGATCATCATAGATAATCAGGGCGTGCTGACCATTATCACGGAAATACTCGCCCATGGAGGTTCCGGCAAACGGTGCGATATACTGCATGGGAGCAGGATCAGAGGCACAGGCAGCAACCACTGTGGTGTACTCCATGGCGCCGTTCTTACGCAGGGCCTCAACAACCAGGGCCACTGTGGATTTCTTCTGACCAACCGCTACATAGATGCAGTGAACGTCGGTGTTTTTTTGGGCAATGATGGCATCAACGCAAAGAGCGGTCTTACCAATCTGACGATCGCCGATGACCAGCTCACGCTGGCCGCGACCAACCGGGGTCATGGCATCAACGGCCTTGGCGCCTGTGTAGCAGGGCTCATGTACACCCTTACGGGCAATTACACCAGGAGCCAGAACTTCGATCTTAGCTGTTTCTTTGGTATCAATGGGCCCCATACCGTCGATGGGCGCTCCGATACCGTCAACAACGCGACCTTCCATTGCCGGCCCTACTGGAACCTCGGCAATCTTACCGGTCCGCTTAACGATGTCGCCTTCTTTAATCCCTTCAACACGACCAAGAACGGCACAACCAACGTTGTCGGCCTCAAGATTGAGGGCAAGGCCCATAATGCCGCCAGGGAACTCAAGGAGCTCCATAGCCATGCAGTTCTGTACGCCGTAAACACGGGCAATACCGTCACCAACTGAGATAACAACACCAGTCTCGTTGAGGTCAATACTGGTTTCGTACTCGCCAATCTGATCTTTGATAATCTGGCTGATTTCTTCGGCTTTGATCTGCATTGTTACTCTCTCCCTTTAATGGAATCTTTAAGACTTGCAAGCTGGGTCCTGATACTCCCATCCAACACCAGGTCGCCGACCTGGGCGACTATTCCGCCGATGATCGAAGAATCTATGGTAGTGGTCAGCTCCACTTTCTTGCCAGTTAACTTTTCAAGTGTTTCCCGGATTTTACCCTGCAAAGCGTCGTCCAGCTCTACAGCTGAAACAACTGTACCATGGCTGACGTTTTTCACGTCATCGACCATGGCCTTAAACTCTTCGGCAATCTCAGGAAGGATGCTAGCACGTTTTTTTTCAACGAGAAGGTTGAGAAAGTTGGCCATGGGCGTATCCACTTCCATGGAAGTAACCATCCCACTCATTACCTTCTGTCGAACATCAAGCGGATAAAGTGGGTTTGTCAGGGCGTCAACAACATCGGGGTTCGACACATAAAGATCAGCCAACCCCTGAAGCGTTCCATTGTACTCTTCGTACTTCTCTTCTTCCGTGCCGACCATGAAAATGGCCTTAGCATATCTGCGCGCGAGGATCGTCTGTTTCACTGTACGGCTCCCACTTTGTCCAAGTAATCTTCGACAATCTTAACCTGATCCGTAGGAGTCAGATTCTGTTTGACTATCTCCTCAGCCATTACTGCTGCCTGCTCAGCCACTTCGTCCTTAAGTTCACGCTTTGCAGCAGTGACCTCATTTGCGATAACCATTTTGGCTTGACGCTGAATATCTTCGGCTGCTTTCTCAGCACGCTCGAGAATCTTGGCCTTCTCTATCTCAGCCTGAGCAACTGCCTTTTCAACAATAGTGTCAATATCCTGCTCAACTGTAGCAAGTTTTGCCGAAAACTCCTGATATGAACGTTCAGCAGCTACTTTTTTCTCTTCCAGGTCGCGAATTTCTTCGCCAATCTGCTTACGTCTCCCGGAAAGTGCAGAACCGATTGGCTTGGCACCAAATTTCACAAGAATAAACACCAGAACGGCAAAGTTCATCACCCGCCAGCCGAGATCTTTGATCTTGTGAGGTGCAAGGCTATTATACTCACCATGAGCATCACTTGCAGCCCAGCCAGTCGAGACCATACCAACCAACAAGGCAGTGGCCAATACGGCGCACATTCCGGCTATCAGTTTCCCTCTCTTCATCTTAGAGACTCCTTCCGAGAATTTTTCCAGCCATGGCTGTGGCAAATCCTTCCAGGCCTGCCTGCAGATCCTTACGGGCAGCTACAATTTCAGACCGGACATCGCCCAGTTCCTTTTCCTTTACCCCATCTGCCTCAGCCTTGATGGCAGCAAGCCTGGCATCTCCTGCAGCCTGTGCCTCGGCACGGGCGCCATCGAGTGCGGCCTTAGCCTTACCAGAAGCCGTGGCCATCTTACTGTCGACTTCGTCCTGTCGACGACGGGCGTTATCCTCAAGCTTCGCAATTCCATCACTCATGCCTTGGAGCTTGTCGGCCCTATCGCGCAGAACCTTCCGTACCGGCTTATAGATAACGACATTGAGCACAAACATGAGAATTATCATGTTCACGATCTGCATCACTAGGGTGATATCCATTGTAATCATACGATACGCTCCTGATCAACGAAATTGGCTCGGAAAACCCATTCAGAAAATGAATGGTGATTCACATTACGAAAAACGGTTTTACCCCATAAGGGTGGGCCTGTCAACTTTTTTATAAACTTTACTGAACCGACTCATAAGGATGATAAATGGTATATTTCCGGACTGTTGACGCTTCCGGAATGGAGTGAAACATTCTTTCACTCAGCCATGATTTTACGCACACAATCCTGCACAAAAGCAATGGCCTCAGGCAGCTTGTCGGCCATAGGGCCACCAGCCTGAGCCATATCCGGACGCCCGCCGCCTTTACCACCAACCAGAACAGCTATCTCTCTCACCAGAGCGCCGGCGCTGATTGTTTTGGTTAAGTCCTTGGAGACAATGGCCAGGATTGCAGCTTTTCCGTCCACCACTCCACCGAGGACCGCCACACCAGAAACCATTCGTTCCCTTACCCGGTCACCAAGATCACGCAAGGTCTTGGTACTGTCCAGAGGGACCTCGGTTGCCATAACACGAATTCCCGCAACTTCCACAGCCTGGTTTAAAAGGGAATCAAGATCGGTTGCGGCAAGACGGGTCGAAAGTTCAGCCACTTTTTTCTCCAACTGCTTCTGGGCTGCAAACAACGACTGCACCTTCTCAGCCATGGCCTCAGGTACAGTATTCAGTCGCCGGCAGAGCTCCTGTTCGCGCTCGGCCTGTGCCTGTACCTGCTCAAGCGCTGAACGACCAGTCAGAGCCTCAATTCGCCGAATTCCTGCAGCGATACCACCTTCACTCATAATTTTGAATAAACCGATCTCACCGGTGGCCCGCACATGCGTACCGCCGCAGAGTTCCTTGCTGCATCCGGGAACTGCAACCACCCGCACCTCATCTCCGTATTTCTCACCGAACAGGGCTGTAGCGCCTTCACTGACCGCTGCCTCACGGTCCAATGTCCGCACATCAAGCACAACATTGGCCCGGATCATTGCATTCACTCGCTCCTCCACCAGGTACAGCTCTTCTGTTGTCAGCTGAGAAAAGTGTGTAAAATCAAAGCGCAGACGATCCGGTCCCACCAGGGAACCAGACTGCTTGACATGATCCCCCAGAACCTTCTGCAGGACGGCCTGGAGGAGATGGGTGGCCGTGTGGTTAGCCGCAGTATCAGCGCGGAGCTGCTCATCCACCATGAGGTCAATCTCCTGGTCCATGACCAGAGAGCCACTCTCAACCCGTACCCGGTGCATGATCAAGCCATCACCTTCAATGGCGGTATCCAGTACACGTGCCCGACCACCCGTCCAGACACAAAACCCGCTGTCACCAAGCTGACCACCTGATTCGCCATAAAAAGGCGTTGCTTTCACCAGTACCCGCGCCTCGGAGCCCTCCGCAACCTGTTGAATGGCCTTGCCATCAGGGTCAAGCAATCCACACACCTGACTCCTGGCGACCAGATGATCATATCCTATAAACTCACTGCGCACCCCAGCTTCGGCCAATTGACGCACTCCCTGGTCTCGACCATGCACCTTGCCACCTTTATGGGAGGCTCGACTCTGGGCACGCTGACGCTCCATGGCGTCATGGAACCCGGTCTCATCAAAGGCAACTCCCCGCTCAAGGGATATATCCCGAACAATATCGACAGGAAAGCCAAACGTATCGTACAGTTTGAAGATGAAATCGCCACTGATCAGTTGTTCATGGGTCTGGGCAATCCGCTCAATCTCCTCATCAAGCAGACTCAGACCGTTCTCCAGCGTTTCGCGGAAACGCTCCTCTTCATTATTAACGACCTTGACCAGCAATTCACGGGATTGTTTCAAATGAGGGTAGGCCTCAACCATGTCCACAACGACCACGGCACAAACCGGTTCGAGAAATAAGTCCTTAAGCCCCAGATTACGACCGTAACGAATGGCACGGCGCATAATGCGGCGCAGAACATACCCCCGTCCTTCATTGGAAGGCAGAACACCGTCGCCAACAAGGAATGTTGTAGCCCGAGCGTGATCTGCAATGACCCGCATGGCCACCTGGTCGGCCTCATCACCCGGATAACGGCAACCAGACAAGCTCTCAAGCCTGGAAATCACCGGGCTGAAGAGATCAGAGTCATAATTATTCAGCTTCCCCTGCAGCACGGCAGCGACCCGCTCAAGCCCCATACCCGTGTCGATACTTGGCTTGGGCAGCGGAGTCATGGTCCCGTCTTCACTGCGGTTAAACTGCATAAAGACCAGATTCCAAAGCTCCAGGTAACGATCGCAATCACAACCCAGGGCACAGTCAGGACTTCCGCAACCGGCCTCGACACCCTGATCAATATGAATCTCGGAACAGGGGCCGCAGGGGCCGGTATCACCCATGGACCAGAAGTTATCTTTCTCTCCCATGCGCACAATCCGCCCCTTGGGCAAATCTTCAACTTTTTCCCACAGGGCGTAGGCTTCATCATCATCATCAAAGATCGACACCCAGAGCTTCTCCGCCGGGATCCCCAATTCACGAACCAGAAAGTCCCAAGCATAGCGAATGGCATCTTCTTTAAAATAATCACCAAAAGAGAAATTACCGAGCATCTCAAAAAAGGTGTGATGACGGGCGGTGTAGCCAACATTTTCAAGGTCATTGTGCTTCCCTCCGGCACGAACGCAACGCTGAGATGTCACGGCCCGTACATAATCACGACGATCCTCACCCATAAACACAGTCTTAAACTGAACCATGCCAGCATTGGTAAAGAGCAGAGTCGGGTCATCCTGGGGAACCAGCGATGAACTCTCAACCACGGTATGATCTTTATCTTGAAAATAATGCAGAAATTTTTGGCGAATATCGTTTCCAGTCATGAGTATACAATCAATTTATAAAGTTTAATGAGAATGGCGCAATCATTCCGACCTGCTGCATCACAGCATATATACATTGCGGGACATTTTTTATTCATTCAAAACAGAGCAAATGGTTCGCCCAAGGCGGCCTCACGAAATTGGCGCGCCTTCACATCCACAAGCTCAGCATCAGACAATATGGGGCAGCATTGCCTTGAACTCCGGGGTGCCGGCTCGGCCCAAAAGCTGATAGATAATCATTTCAGCCGGGCCAACCACGGCCCCTGCTGCAGCCAGGCGGGCCAGCCCCAGCTCATGGTTGCGCAGTGAGCGGGATGAAACACCATCAGCCACCACCCAGGGCGTGAGTCCCATCTCAAGAGCCGCCAAAGCTGTTTGATAAATGCATATATGAGTCTCGACTCCTGCAAGAATCAAAGTATTCACACTCTTTGGAAGGGCTTTAACCAATGCTAAGGTCTCGGCATTGGCCAAGGCATTAAATTCCACCTTATCCGGACGGGGAATCCCCTGAACCAATTCTTCCAGCTCAGTGACATACACCCCCAGGCCCTTCTTATACTGAGTATTGGCAATAACAGGCAACTCAAGAATTTTAGCACAGGCTGTCAGTTGACAAAGAGTAGCGCAGACCCGACTGGCCTCATGAATCTGAGCCATCAGACGTTCTTGTGGATCAATAATATGCAGACAACAGTCTGCCGGGGTCAGCAAATGACTCATGATTTTTAACTCACGATATGCAGGATTAAATAATGAAACAGGCCACGCACGACTTCATTCACGCCAACCTCAACGGATTATTAAAACAAAAAAACGCATCCGTAAAGCTTACGGATGCGTTTTTTCTGCCCGAAGGCAGCTCAACCAGACTTCAGTTCAGAATCAATGATCCATCTGGGCACCACCGGCACCCATGGGAACACGAATATCCTCAACAAGATGCTGGATATGCTCCGGCGGAGGCTCAGTCATGCGGGAGATCGCAATGGCGACTGCAAAGTTCAGCAGCGCACCCACGGCGCCAAAGGAGCCGGGAGAAATACCGAACAACCAGTTGGCCGCAGTATCAGGAGCCATGGCAGTGGCCTTGATAAAGAACCAGCCCTTGAACCAGAAGATATAGACCAGAGTTGAGCCAAGACCGGTCAGCATACCAGCAATGGCGCCGGTACGGTTACAGCGCTTGTCAAAGATACCGAGCATGATTACCGGGAACAGTGACGAGGCGGCCAGACCAAAGGCTAAGGCCACAACCTGAGCGGCAAATCCAGGAGGATTCATCCCCAGATAACCGGCAACACAGATGGCACCGGCCATGGCCACACGACTGGCCAGCAGCTCTGTTTTATCGTCCATATCCGGGAACCAGACACCCTTGCAGAGATCATGGGAGACGGCCGAAGAGATGGCCAGCAACAGACCGGCAGCCGTGGACAGAGCCGCGGCAATACCACCGGCTGCAACCAGGGCAATGGTCCAATTGGGCAGTTTGGCAATTTCAGGGTTGGCAAGAACCATGATATCACGATCGACCTTGACCATCTCATTGCCCAACCAACCATTGGCAGCAGCTGTGGCTGCAAAGTCAGCGGAACCACCGTAGTACTGAATACGACCATCGTTGTTCTTGTCTTCGAACTTCAAAAGACCGGTCTTCTCCCAGTTTTTGAACCACTGGGGACGCTCTTCATACTTGAGATTGCCTTCCGGACTCCCAATCTCACCCACCTGAATGGTGTCCATCAGGTTAAGACGAGCCATGGCGCCTACCGCAGGAGCGGTGGTGTAGAGAATGGCAATAAAAACCAGGGCCCAGCCGGCAGAGAAGCGGGCATCACGAACCTTGGGTACGGTGAAAAAGCGCATGATAACATGAGGCAGACCCGCTGTTCCGATCATCAGAGACAAGGTGAGCAGGAACATGTTCAGAGTCGAGCCTTTCTGGGAGGTGTATGCGCTAAAGCCCAAATCCACCAGAGACTTATCAAGCTTGTCCAGAAGATACACGCCACTGCCGTCGGCCATCATGGAACCAAGGCCAAGCTGGGGCAGGAAATTACCGGTCAACTGCAGAGAGATAAAGATCGCAGGGACGGTGTAGGCAAAGATCAGAACACAGTACTGGGCGATCTGGGTGTTGGTCACACCCTTCATTCCGCCGAGAACGGCATAGATGAAGACGATGACCATACCAGCCATGAGGCCGACTGAAAAGTCAACTTCAAGGAAACGGGAAAAGGCAACGCCGATACCCTTCATCTGCCCGATAACATAGGTAATTGAAGCCGTAATCAGACAAATTACAGCAACGATCCGGGCGGTGTTTGAGTAAAAACGATCACCAATAAATGCGGGTACAGTAAACTTACCGTATTTACGAAGATAAGGCGCCAGAAGCATGGCCAAGAGTACATAACCACCGGTCCAGCCCATGAGATAAACAGAGGCATCATAGCCATTAAAGGCGATGAGACCGGCCATGGAGATGAATGAGGCCGCTGACATCCAGTCAGCACCCGTGGCCATACCATTCAGCACGGGATGAACACCCTTGCCGGCCACATAAAACTCAGCGGTACTTTTAGCCCGAGAGCGAATAGCAATAAAGATGTAGAGGGCAAAGGTCGCGCCCACCACGAGATAGGTCATAGTTTTAAGATCCATGTTCGTAATCCCCCTAGTCTTCTTGGACGCCGAACTTGCGATCAAGCATGTTCATCCGAATGGAATAAAAGAAAATCAGGAACACAAATGTATAAATGGATCCCTGCTGGGCAAACCAGAAGCCCAACTGATAACCGCCAATGCGGATGGTATTCAACTGGTCCACCAGCAAAATACCACAACCAAATGAAACGATGAACCAGACGACTATACAACCGATAACTAATCGGAGATTCGCCTGCCAGTACAACTGTGCGTTACTCATACTCCCTCCCTTATTAAAATTAGGTTCATTCGTAAAAAAGTTGAACGGCTCTAACAGGCACCCCTGATCGTAATAAA